>JAJDDU010000530.1 GCA_029260155.1 Phycisphaerae bacterium
AGTACACATCGCCGACCGACGTATGCGGCGCGAACAATACAAGGTTGGAGTCCGCCACGAATCCGCGGCTGAACAGAATAAGAGACCGTATCGCCAGCACGCCGAAACCGAGGAAAATGACTTGGTGTGCAATGCCGGCCAGCGCGTAGCGGCGCATGCGCTTCTGTGCGAACGCGTACTTCAGCGTGGCCCGTATGCGATCCCCGACGCGGTCGAATCTCGCCGCATCGCTGCCCGCCTTGAGCAATCGCCACTTCCGGCCGGCGGTGTACACGAACACGCCGAGCGTGACGAGCAGCAGGAGTGTCATGAACAGTGGGCTCATAGATCTACCTCCCGAAAGGCGCTGACGCGGCCGTGTTGCGGCGCGCTACCGTTCGAGCAGCTTCTTGAATTCCTGTGTCAGCAATGGCACGAGCACGAAGAGATCGATCACACAGCCATAGTTGGCCAGCTTGAAGATCGGCGCTTCGGCCTTTGTGTTGACGGCCACGATCACCTTGCTGCCGCGCATCCCGGCGAGATGCTGAATCGCGCCATCGATCCCGCACGCTATGTACATCGCTGGAGTAACGACTTTGCCCGTCAATCCGACCTGGCGGGTGTGCGGCTGATACCCCGCGTCACAGGCTGCGCGAGACGCACCGACCGCGCCATCGAGCACTTCAGCCAGATCGCAAATGATCTTGAAATTCTCTTCCGATTTCAGTGCCCGTCCGCCGGAGACCACAATGTCGGCTTCGGTCACATCCTTGACGCCGCTCGTCGTGCTGACGATCTCTTTGAGCGAAAGTCGCGTGTCCTCGGCCCGCAGCGCCGCTGCAACCGACACCGTCTCAGCCGTCGCGCCATCCGCTGGTTCGGCGGCGGGATAGACGTTGGATCGAATCGTCACCATCTGGAGTCGATCGCCGGTCAGACGAAACTTGCTGGACACCTTGCCGCAGTACATGGGCGTCGTGGCGATGAGATCCTCGCCGTCGGCATCCACTTCGGTGCAATCGATGACCAATGCAGCCCGCTTGCGCGCACCGACCCGCGAGGCAAGATCACGTCCCAGAGCCGTCGTCGGCATCAACACCGTTTTCGGTGATGCAGCGTCAATGGCGGCCGACAGTGCCGAAGCGTAGGGCATTACCCGGTAGCTCTCGAATTCCGCGTCGTCGGCTAGATAGACTTTCTTCGCGCCGCAAGCGGCGATCTTGTCCGCCAAGCCCGCAATCCCGCTGCCGATCACGCACGCTTCGACCTGCCCGCCGGTCTTGGATGCGAGCTCCGCGGCAACATGCATTAACTGAAAGGTGGCAGGGTAGATGTTGCCGCCCCGTTGTTCGACGTATACGAGTATGTTGCTTGCCATGGCTATACGACTTTCGCCTCCTCACGTAGCAGTCGGACCAACTCGCGGGCCATTTCTTCCGGCTCGCCCTCAATCATCTTGCACTCCGGCCGCGGCGGCGGGGGCGTCATCGAATCGAGATGAGTGCCCGCGGTGGACGCTTCCACACCCGGCAGTTCCGCAGAGGTCAACACCTGCACCGGCTTCTTCTTCGCCTTCATCAAGTTCGGAAGCGACGGATAACGCGGTTCCACCAGACCCTTCTCGATCGTCAACAGTGCCGGAAGCGTGCACTCAACGATTTCCTCGGCTCCCTCGATGCGTCGTCGCGCGGTGAAGCTCTTGCCGTCGTCAGCTATCTCCAAACCGGTCACCGCGCCGACGTGGGGCCAATCCAAAAATTCCGCAAGCGCAGGGCCCACCGCCCCGCTATCGAGATCGATGTTGTATTTCCCGCACACGATGAGGTCGTAGTTCTGCTCGTCCTTCTTGATCGCTTCCGCGATGGTGTAGGCTGCGAACAACTCGTTCATGGACTCGAACTTTGGATCGTTGATGTGAATGGCCCGATCCGCGCCCATTGCCAGCGCTGTGCGCATCGCCTCGGAGGCTTTGTCGCCGCCGAGACAGATTACCGCGATGTCCTCGACATCGCCGCGTTTCTCGCGTAGCTGGATGGCCAACTCGACCCCGAACTCGTCGAACGGGTCGCAGACCTGCTTCAGCCCCGCGGTTTCAATGCCCGACGCGTCACCCTTGACCTTGATGGCCGCGTTGGAATCGGGCACCTGTTTGATCACAGTGAGTATGTTCACCCGGTGCAACTCCCTTCGTCGATGCCAGTCTTGTTGATGCGGCGACCGCCCGCCGCAGGGCTTCGCATGTTAGACGATTTCACCAACCTTGTGGACCCCACTAAACGCCGATTTGAGCTGTCGCCAAACCGAGACAGTACGGGAGCGGAGGAGAGTTCTCGGGCGGCATGCTGCCTGTGCGGTTCCCTCACGCGCGAATCGCAAAACCGTCAAATTCACTGCGCGCAGCAGAATCGCTACCCTCAGTGTCACGGATGTAGCCCGCCATCGCCTTCCGCACACCGCTGATGAAACGGTCGAGTTCAGCCGCCTCTCCCTCAGCCACGAGCTCCACACGCCCGTCCGGCAGGTTCCGCACGTAGCCGGTCACCTCGAACCCACCGGCCACCTCCCGCGTAGTCGCCCGGAAGAAAACACCCTGCACGGTCCCTGAGAACAGCACTTGTCGACGAATTACGCTCACAGCGACCAACCTAAGGCGCGTCCGCCGCCTGGGCAAGGGCACTGGCCATCGGAGGCAAAATGTGCGATGCTAACCGCGCCGCGCGTCAGCTGTCCTGATAATGCGGCGAGTATACCGAACTCGGAGGTTGTTGTGATGCGAAGCGTCTTGGTACTGGTCGGGGTTATTGTGGTGTGTGCGACGTCGGTGTCCCAGGCTCAGGTGAGCTGGGATGTATTCGATGACACGGAATCAACATCGACGTGTGACATCGTGAACACGGCCGACAGTGAGTTGGTCGTACTCTCGGCGACGGGCCAATTGATGATTGTCAGTGGCGTTGACACCATCCTGACCGACACGTTTGTCCGGGCGAACGGGGACGTCGATTTTGAAGGCAATCCCACGGGCTTCATCGGCTTCGCAGAAGATGCAGACGGCTTTCGCACGCTGTGGTGGCAGACGATAGGTGGACGCGTGGTCCAGTTGGATGCCTTCGATGCCGAGCCCTTCGAGAGTGACCTTGCTCCGTCGGATTTCGCGTCGGTTCCCTGCGACGCCTGTGAATTCGTCGACGACCCTCCCTTCGGCGTGTGCGATGGCGACCTCGTGATCGACATTCCGCCGATCAGCGTCGACTTCTGCGGTACGGGCGTCGCGAGCAACGCGTTTCTTACGATGAGCTTCTGCGGATTCGTCGGGCTGCGGTTGACGCGGCGCTGGTAAGACCAACCCGTGTGTCGTGGACGTGGTAGCGTCCGGACTCCGTGCCGGACATCGAACACAGAATCACACCAGTAGGCAATTCCGTCCGCCACAGGGGGCGGACGCTACGCACGCCGATCGCGAATCTAGCGCATGAACTCCATCACGCGGTCGACTTCGGACTTGCTGCCGATCAGAAGCGGTGTGCGCGCGTGCAGTGAATCGGGCTGCCTTTCGAGGACGCGCCCCTTGAAGTCCATCGCGGCGCCGCCCGCCTGTTCGGCAATGAAGCCCAGCGGATTGGCCTCGTAGAGCAGGCGCAGCTTGCCGCCGGGGTTCTTCGCCGTCGGTGGATACAGGAACACGCCGCCCTTCAGCAGCGTCCGATGGAAATCGGACACCAGCGAGCCGATGTAGCGCAGCCCGTACCCTCCCGACTCCTCGGTTTTCGCCCACGCCAGATAGTCACGGACGCCCTGGGGAAACGAGTCCAAGTATGCTTCGTTGACGCTGTACATCTTGCCGGTATCCGGCATGCGGACGCCGTCGGTGTGCAGCACGTAGGCGCCGATCGAAGGATCGAGCGTAAACATGTGCACGCCGTTGCCCGTCGTGTAAGCCAGCACAGTGCTGCTGCCGTAAACGACATAGCCAGCCGCCACCTGTTGCACTCCGGGTTGAAGGCAATGCGGCAACGCACCTTCGGATTCGGGAACATCGTCGCGGTAACGGAGTACGGAGAAGATGGTCCCGATGGACACGTTCACATCGATGTTGCTGGATCCGTCGAGCGGGTCAAACAGCACCGTGTATTTGCCCGGCTCGGCGGGCGATTTTACGATCGTCGGCTCGTCATCTTCCTCGGACACCATGATGCCGACAATGTCGCGGTAGGCTAGGCAGCGGAGAATGGTCTCGTTGGCGACAATATCGAGTTTTTGCACGAGTTCGCCCTGCACGTTCTCCTTTCCCAAGCTGCCCAGGACGTCGACGATTCCCGCGCAGCGAACGTACGATTGGATGATCCGTGTCGCCAGTGCGATGCCCGACAGAATCCAGGAAAGATCACCCGTAGCAGTCGGAAACGCGCGCTGTTGCTCGCGGATGTGCTGCACGATGGTAACAATAGGCCTGGTCATTGCTTCCGTTGTCATATTCCCGATTCTCCAGCAGCGCGACGCTCAGTGTCGGTGTCCCCGATGCTCTGTCGCAACCCTAACGCGCCAGCGCGTCGGCATCAACGCGGCGACTCACGCACGCTTTGCAACAAGTAATCCAGCCGCATTTTGGGCTCGGGGTCATCCGGGGCAAGTTCTACCGCGCGCTCGAAGTATTGGATGGCCTCACTGATCCGCCCTGCGCCGGCGTTCGCGAGACCGAGCTCCGTCTGTGTGTCCGCGTCGTTGGGCGACAGCTCGTCGGCCCGCTGAAGATGCTCGATGGCTTCGTCGAAGCGGCCCATGCGTCCCAACAATCCACCGAGATTATAGTAAGCCTCGAAACTTTCCGGTTCCAGGTGAATGCACGTGCGATACTGCTCCACCGCCTCCGCCGCTCGATTTGCACCGACCAGCCAACCCGCCATCCGAAAATGGTCCATCGCCGTCGGCGTGCGCAGGCGGAGGGCCTCCTCAGTCGCTTCGATGGCTTGCTCCCATTTCCCCTGGGCAGCGGCAGCGCTAGCCAACTCCTCGTAGAGATGCGGCCGATCCGGCGCGAGCGCGATCGCCGCACGGATAAACCCCTCCGCGCGGTCGGGCTGATTTTTCAATGCGCACAACCGGGACAATCCCAGCTTGGCGTCAACCGTGTCGATATTGCTCGCTTCGTCCCAGCGCCCCTGGCGCGCGAGGATCTTCGCCAAGTCGGTCCTCAGTGGATCGGGGTCGCGCGCAGCGGCGATGCCTTCGCGAATACATCGCTCCGCCGCCGCATCGTCGCCGTCCAGCAGGTGCAGCCAGGTCAATCCGCGTTTGATCTCGACCGTGTCCACCAAGCCCCAGCGGTCCGCGATTAGGAACGAGCGCATCGCGCTCTTCGCCTTGGCGAAGTGGCCGTCGGAGTACTCCTTCGATTGCCAATCACCGGAGAGGAAGTCGGCCTCGGAGACCTCGGTCTCATTCAAGTGGTATCGACCCCACGCGCGATGCCACTGCACGAACCCGCTGTGAACCGAAAAGACTAGCCACAAGGAAGTTAAGACCGCGAACACCCAACCACTACGCCCAACCTTGCCCGCAGTCTTGATCCGCAGGTTTTGCAACCGCACCGTCGGATCCCGCAACAGACGGTACAGCTTCAGTGCAGCGTACGCTGTCATCCCGGCCAAACACACGGTCAACAGAAGCGGCGGGCCATCATACAGCCCGCGAATTGCCAGCGTCGATCCCACAAACAGCAGCCCGAGCACGACCTCCTCGGCAAGCGTGAAATCGTGGCGCCTCGACGGCACGCTGTCCGCCGGCGTGCGTTTCAACAAACCCGGCCGCCCGATACCGAACCGCAACGCGTTGGTCGGACACACGCTGACGCAATCGAGGCATTTCATGCAGCCCGGGTCCACCACCATCCCGTACAGCTTGACCTCTTCGTGGACGCGGACGTTGGACGTGCAGGTGGCCGTGCAATGGCCGCACTGGGCACAATCGTCATTGACCAGAATCTTGCCGATCGACACGTTGTCCAACAATCCGAAGAAGCCACCATACGGGCAGGCGTACGTACAAAACCCCTTCGCTCCCAACACGTACACCACCGCGAACCCGCACACGAGCACCGTCAGTACCGCGAACACCGGCCCTGGAAACGTCCGCCAGAAATCCTCCGTCAACATGTGGTTGCTGAATCCCGCAAACGCGTGCTCCGGTGGGAACACCAGGCGCTTGACCGACGGATACACGAACATGTACAGCGCCAACCCCAACGGCACGAACACCAACAGTCGCGAGCGGAACGGTCGGGGCCGAATCTTCATCTTCTTCATGATCCAGCCGCACAGATCCTGATAGGCGACCAAGTGGCATGCCCATCCGCACATGAACCGGCCGAACACGAGCGTCAGGAGCAACGCCGCCGCGAAGAAGACGAATCCTGCATTGAGTTCCCCAAGTTCCAGCGAGTACATCGTCTCAGAGGGCTCCACCGGTGACAGCGTGCTGCCGGCCACGAGGTAGTGGGCGAAATGCGCGATCATCACCACGTGAACGCCGATCAGCGCCGCTGCCCGGCGAGGCCCCATTTTGGAGGTCTTGGTTCTGGGCGGCGGGAGTCCGTCAACAACCGGCAACGAGAGTCCGGCGCCGGACGGGGCGGCCGAGCATCGAATCTTGGATTCTGGTTGTTCTTCGGCGGCACTCATGATCCGAAACCACAACAGACGGACGGACCCTTGATTCAGTCTTCCCAGGTTCTACGTTGCTTCGCTGACCCGATTCACGATTCTCACTCGAATCATACACGAGTCCATGATATTGTAGAGGCACGGCAGAGCGAAATTCGCCCGAAGCTACGGGCACCCGAAAAACCGTACTGGAAAACCGGTGGACATGCTTGCCAGGCGCGTACTATGAACCAGAAAGCACCTGAATCCGTCGGAGAATGCCTGGACCGCCTGCTCGCCGCCCATCCGCAGATGGTCGGGCGCATCTATCGCCAACTCCTGATCTACTTGCACACGCGCAACGTCGTCACCATGGGCGACATCACCGACCAAGCTCGGGCACGCACCGGCCGCTCACCGGGGCGCATCGCTGAGACGCCCAACGAGCCGACGGCCGAGCGTTTTGACGAAGAAGAAAGCGAAGCCGTGCACGCCCTCACATACGAGTACGCCTGCGATCACCTCGATCGCGGAGAAATCATCGAAGTCGTCAACTTCGTCCTTAAACGCGAGGAAGCCCAGAATCTCGCCGACATCGCCAGTCTGCCGACCGTGTCGTTTCGCGTGCTCAGCGAACGACTCCGCCGTTTTTGCGCCCTGCCCCTCGGCGAGATGCATCTCGATGCGTCAGAGTTGTTCGGTGTTCGCGTTGCGCTGGCGCGACACTTCATCAGTGACGATCTGACGTTTCTTGGTTTCGCCAAGAAATTCCTGCGCGTTCGCGACCACGAAGATCTCACGCGGCGCAGCATCGGCGGGGATGCGCGTATGGGGCGCATCGGTGGCAAAGCCGGCGGGATGCTGCTGGCCCACCGCATCATCGAAGATGCCGGGCTCGACGCCGGAGATGATTTGCCCGTCGCCATTCCGGATTCCTACTACATCCGCAGCGACGTCATCGAGCAGTTTCTCGAACTCAACGGCCTGCGCTCGTACCACAACCAGAAATACAAAGACATCGAGGACATCCGCAACGAGTACCCGTTGATCCGGGGCGTGTTTCGCAATTCCGCATTTCCCGTCGAGGTTGTCCAGCACCTGCGCGCACTGCTCGAACAACTCGATGGAACGCCGCTGATTGTGCGTTCCAGCAGCCTGCTCGAGGATCGTCTGACATCAGCCTTCAGCGGGAAGTACGCCAGCATATTCGTCCCCAATCAGGGAGACCTCGAAACACGTTTGCGCGGCTTGCTCGGTGCCATCGGCGAAGTCTACGCAAGCACCCTCGCAGCCGACCCCATTCTCTATCGACGCAAGCACAATCTGCTCGATTACGATGAAGAGATGGCCATCCTCATTCAGCGGGTCATCGGCAATCGGTTCGGCAAGTACTTTCTGCCGGCGTTCGCGGGTGTCGCCTTCTCACGAAACGAATACCGTTGGTCGCCACGAATGCGCCGCGAAGACGGCTTTATGAGGCTGGTGATGGGTCTCGGCACGCGCGCGGTGGACCGCGTCGGCGGAGACTACGCGCGGATGGTCGCGTTGGGCGCTCCCACGGTCCGACCCCACTCCGGCACGACGGAAACACAGAAGTACTCGCAGCGGACCATCGATGTGATCAATCTCGAGAAAGACCGCTTCGATTCCATCACCCTCGAGCAGTTGATGGCAGAGAGCAGTCGGTTTCCCATGATCGACAAAATCGTTTCCTGCCGGCGCGATGGGGAACTGTACACGCCGCCCGGAACCATCGTGGATGCTTCCCCAGCCGACATGTTCGTGACCTTCGACAAGCTGCTCAAGGACACGCCTTTCGCGTCGCGCGTGCAGAAGATACTCCAGGAGCTTGAGAGTTCCATGGGGCATCCGGTGGACGTCGAGTTCGTCTGCGATGGCGAACGCTTCTACATGGTGCAGTGTCGCGCACAACAACATTCCGGGGAATCCACACAGGTCGTCATCCCTGAGAATATCCCAACCCAGCGCGTCGTCTTCACCGCCCAGAAATTCGTGCGCGCTGCCATGGTGCGATCCATTGAGTACGTCGTCTACGTGAGTTCCGACGCCTACCGGGACATCCCCACCAACGAGCAACGGATCACCACCGCCCGCGTCATC
>JAJDDU010000054.1 GCA_029260155.1 Phycisphaerae bacterium
TGAATTCCCCGATTGCCCCAACCGGCAGATTGACGCCCATCGCCGTGATCCACACACAGTCGCCAGGGACAGGGAGCCCCTCGTCGAACATTTTATGCACTACCGCTTCATCTCAAGGCGGGCGCTGTCATTCCGAGCGTAGCGAGGAATCTAGAAGGAAGGGCAACCCGGCTGAATCCCCCACCAACCGCCAAGCGACCTTCGACGCTAGTGCTCCGACACACCTAGATCTTGGGGGTGGGTGGCACGGTCTGGCGCAGCCAGGCCGTGGTTGGTACGCGGAAAACAAGGTGTGACGATGCACTAGGCCCCGGCCGAAGCGGAGGATCGAAACGGAGGTCGACGCGGGGACACAGCTAGTTTTTCGCGTTACGTCTTCCGTCTGTCTTCGTCCTCGGCCGCCCCTCCGAACGGATTGACGCTGTCAACCCCAACCGGTTGGCGGTCCGCATCTGCCACGACTCGTCGCCAAACGGACGACTCCGCACGATGCAGGTTTGGATGCGCTCGCGGTCCTTCGCGGACATCGGGCGATTGACCAAACTCATCCAATTCTTCGGGTGATCGGTCGGCCCCGCGCTCAGCATCGACTTGAGACGATCATCACCCTCGCGACGTGCCCACAAACTCCCCCATCGCCATCTCTCAGCTCGATCGACCACGCCGGCCGTCATCGCGTTGCGCTCCACGTGACGGCAGAGCGTCAGAACGTGCTCGTCACGCTTCACCGGGAAGCTCTTGAACCGCCCCTGATACAACGAACCACCGCCGACCGTCCCATGTGCAGCGTGCCAACGCATGACATGCGTGTGCGTCAGCCACCGCAAAAACGCCGTCAGTTCCCCGTCCTTCCGAGGCCAGATCACGAAATGCCAGTGAGTGCGCATGAGGCACCACGCCAAAATCCGCGTCGGCCGTCGCTCGTGCGCCTCAAGCATCACCCGCTCGAAGACCGCGTAGTCCGCCTCCTTGCGAAACAGTGGAAGACGAGCCACCGCACGATTCATCACATGGTAAATCAATCCGCCCGGAGCAACTCTAGCGGTTCGTGCCATCCACACACCCTAGAACCAAGAGCCACCCCCGTCAATACTAACTGCGTCCCCGTTTCAACCCCTGACGTGAGGCCTTCTTCGCTGCGGCGATTCAGCTTTGGCACATTGCATTGTCCCTGCCCGAAGCTCAGCGTCGGCGAGCAAGCCGAGAATCCCTGCATCGATCGTCCTTCGACTCCGGCGCATGCAGTCCCGTTTTAGTGGTTGCAGTGATGATGGGGATTCGCCCGACGAAACGTTAGGAAGTTAAGCCAACCACTTGAATCGCGGACCGCAAAAACAGTATTCTATGATGGGGATTCAACCTCGGGCAGCGCGTTCGTGTCGCGACGCGCGGGCGAATCCGTTCGTCAAAACAAGGAGGATTAGCATGAACCGACGTATTCTCGCAAGCGCCATCGTTGCGTCTGTCTTCGCCAACTACCCTGCGTTCAGCCAGCAGGTCTTTGAGCCGGGACTGACGATTGAGACGGTCGTCTCGGGCATTTCCAAACCGACTTCGATGCTGTTTGTCGGCCCAAACATCTTCCTGCTCAATGAACAGTCCACCGGCAGGGTCCGTGTCGTCATGGACGACCAGCTCCGACCTGCGCCAGCCCTTGATCTGTCCGTAGCGGGCGGGCTCGAACCAGGTCTGCACGGAATCGTCAAGGATCCGGAGTTCGACGAGAACGGGTACGTCTACCTTTACTACAGCAGTGCTCCCTCCGACGGCGCGGGCGCGACGGCCATCCGAATATCGAGGTTCACCTGGACCGGATCCGAGCTCGACGCAGCGTCGGAGTTTGTCTTGCATGAGCTACCCGTAACGTCCACAGGCCACCACGGCGGCATTCTCGCCATGGGAAACGACGGTACCCTCTACGCCGGCATCGGCGATCAGCATCAGAATACGCAGACCTCCAACTTCGACACGCCGAACATGATGGAGGTCGCCGTGGTCGTGCGGATGAACTTGGATGGTACAGTGCCCGCTGATAATCCGTTTGATGCGCCGGGGTGGGAGTACGTCTTCGCGTACGGCGTGCGTAATCAGTATGGGCTTGGTATCGATCCCCTGACAGGCTGGTTGTGGCAATCGGAGAACGGGCCGAGCAGTCCGATCGAAGAGGTGAACCTCTTGCTGCCGGGGGCCAACAGCGGATGGGAGGATGTGTTCGGGTTTCCGGCGGTGCCGCCCACCGGGTTGCATGAGGTTCCCGGTTCGCACTACAGCGATCCTGAGTTTGTTTTCGGAGTGCGCGCGGCCCCGACGGCCGTCACGTTTCAGGTCAGCCCAATCCTCGGCGGCGATTTGTGGAACGACGTCTATGTCGGCGAGGGACACTTCTCGTCCAACCACCGCATTTTCAGATTCGAACTGAACGAAGATCGTGACGCGTTCTCATTCGAGGATCCCGATCTGTCGAGCGACCTGATCGGGAATTCCTACCCTGAGATGCAGTCGATCATCTTTGCGGACGGATTCGGAATCATCGCGGACATCGAGTTCAGCCCGCAGGGGTTCATGTACGTCACCACTTGGTCCGGAACGGTCTACCGGATTCGCCCCGATCATCCGACCGGCGATGGCGAGGGCGACGGTGATATTGACCACGCCGACTTTGCCGCCATGCAACGGTGTTTCACGGCCCCAGGCGGGACAGCGTCAGAACTATGCCGCGATGCGTTCGATCTCGATGAAGACCTCGACATTGACCTGGATGATTTCGAGATGTTCCTCAGCCAATTCAGCGGACCTCTAGCAGGCTACTAGAAGACTCAGTCCAGAGATATCGCTGAGGAGTTCGGGAACGCAGCTAGTTCTGTTCGTCCTGAGAAGGACCGGCCCTCGCGGAACTCCGGCCGGCCGCCGATGCGTCCAGCGCCATATCCAATCTCCCGCCCTCGTACGAGGGCGCACGCTCCCGTCGCGCGCATTCACAGCCACCCCTGTAGTTATTACTACGACGAGACGTCACGTGCCCGCCCAATCGGCCCCACCGCCGTGACACGGAGAAAAGTCCCATGCCCACAACAGACCCAATTCCCCGACCCCCGTTTTCAGCCCCAAAACGCAGATTCCACGCTCCGCGCGCACACCGTAATTACCAAACGAACCCATCTTCCCGTGACACTTTATTTTCTCCGGGTTACTGTACGATCGCAACACCCCGCATCACCACGGCGACACCTGCCCCTTGTGACGCCGGCGGCTTGCCGGATAGGTACGCAGGGCGGGCCAGGTTGGTGTATGCTCCCCCGGTACGCGAAAGGCAAAAGACGACCCTAATCCGGAGATACAAGTGAGTCCTTTGACGAAGAATCACCGCACGCCGCTTGAGAATCTGGCCTGCCTCGCCGCCGTGGCGCTGGCCTGCTCATGTTGGGCTCGTTCAACAGCCGCCGAATCGAAACCGGACCACGTGTTCGCCGACGGCGTAGAGGTCTATCTCCTGTCAGCCGCCGAGGCCGCAGAAGCCGTGCTCCAAGACGCGCCATCGCCGTATTTCGACAGACTGACGCCGCTTGAAATATCCCTGCGATTGGGTCACGAGCTTAAGAGTTCAGACCCCGCCAAGGAACAGGCCAACTTCAAGCAAGTCCTCAAGAAGAGCACACAGGACTGGACCAAAGAAGAGAAGGACAAGATGTTGGCCGTCCTGAAATCCACGCACGCCAAATGTCAAGCGGTCGTCCCGTCGCTGATCCCAAAGAAATGGCGATTCATCAAGACCTCCCACGAAGCCGAACCCGCGCCCCATACGCGCGGCGACTGCGTGGTGCTCCCGTCGCAGGCGTTCGCTTTCGGGCTGCACGAAGACCTCATCATCCACGAGACATTTCACGTCTATTCTCGGATGAACGCCAAACCCCGCGAAGAACTCTATCGCAGCATCGGCTTCCGTCATCTTGGAAAGGTCACCGTCCCGAAGTCGCTCGAAGACGTGCGTATCACCAACCCGGACGGTCCCGACTTCGGTTACGCCATCACGCTGAAAAACGCAGACGGCAAGGAGATCCAAGCCGTCCCCATGACCTACTCAAAGCACGACAGTTTGAAGCCGGGCATGTCCAATCTCTTCCATTACTTCGCCTTCGGCTACTTTGAAGTGCGGAAACAGGGCGACTCTTGGGGTATCGTGACAGACGCCGACGGAAAAGCGAACCCGCTACCGAGCACGCAGATGGATTCCCTGTACGAGCAAATCGGCCAAAACACCGGCTACATCATTCACCCGGACGAAGTTCTCGCGGACAACGTCACGCTTCTGGTTCGTTCCGAATCGGGGGACGCCAACGCACGAGTGCGCACCCCCGAAATCCTAAAGAAGGTCAAGCGCATCATGAATGCGCCGTAGGCCGGCTTACGCTTCGGCCAACACGCGCTGCGCAGCGGCCACACCAGAGCCGAGCTCGAACTTGTGACCCATCTCAGCCAGTGTCATCTCTATGGCACTGATAACGCTGAGGGCGTCGAACCGATCGAGATACCCCATGTGGCCGATGCGGATCACCTTGCCCTTGATGTGATCCTGACCGCCGGCGATCTGCATCCCGTGCTTCTGTCGCATGGTCTTGCGCAGCGCCGGCTCGTCGATGCCGTCGGGAACGATCAGCGCGGTCACCGAATCCACCGGGTCCGTCGCGAACACCTTGAACCCGATCGCCGTCGCCGCAACGCGCGTAGCCTCTGCGTACGACGCCGTGCGTTTCCAGATCGACTCGGCCCCCTCTTCCCTGATCCGCTGGAGCACGACTTGCGCGCCGCGGATCATCACGTTGGCGGGGGTGTAGGGCGTGTCAAAGTTGCTCATGGACTTGCGGTAGGCTTTGAGATTGCCATAGAACGCGGGCATCTTGCCGCTATCGATCCGCTTCCACGCGCGATCGCTCACCGCCACGAAGCCCAGCCCTGGCGGCAGCATCATTGCCTTCTGCGACCCGGTGATGAGTACGTCGATGCCCCACTCATCCATCTTGACTGGAATGGCCCCGACGGCCGTGATCCCGTCCACGATCAGCAGAAGATCGCGCTCGCGCGCCAGCTTCGCGATCCCCTCGACATCGCTGACCGCAGCCGTCGAGGTCTCGCTGTGCGTCACGATCACGGTATCGATGTCGGAGTCTTCGTCCAACATCTTGGCCACGCCCTCGGGCTTGAAACCGTGGCCCCAGTCCAATTCGTACTTCGTGTTGGCGATGTCGAATGCGTCGCAGATCTTGCCCCATCGTTCGCCGAACTTGCCGGCGCGGCAGACGAGGGCTTTGTGCCCGGGCGGCAGGCAAGAGACGATGGCCGACTCCGCCACGGCGGTGCCGCTGCCGGTGACCGTCAGGCAGGTGGCCGTCGTTCCGAACAGGTATTGCAGATTCTCGGTGACTTCCTTGAGCATGGCCCGAAAGGCCGCGGTGCGGTGATGGTCGATGGGGTAGGCCATCGCCAGCATGACTTCCTCGGGGACCATGGCAGGCCCGGGCGTGAACAGGCGAAGCTTCTTCATCGGTGTACCTCCTTCAGTTGCGTACCCAATTCGTCCAATCAGCACCTGGGATTATACAAGTCCGCCCGCTCCCCGCCACGCCACTCGTGACCGCGCGGTTACTTTCCTCCCCACTTGGGCATCGATACAATACCGAGACGGGCCTGATACCGGATACCATGGGAGTTGCTATGAAGATGATGGTGCGACCAAACACGTTGAACGCCCTGCTCCTCGGGGTCGCAGCCTTTGCTGCAGTTTCGGCGGCGCGTGCCGCCGAAGCGCAGATCACCGTGAAAGAGCGAACGGTCGATTTGGGCAGACTGGCAGAGGGCGACAAGGGTACGGCCAAGTTCGTCATCGAAAACCACGGAGATGGCGACCTGCACATCGATCGCGTCTTTTCCACGTGCGGCTGCACCGTGCCGAAACGACTGTCGGAAGACGACAAACTTCTCCGACCCGGTGAGTCGCTTGAGGTAGAGGCCGTCTTTGACTCAAGAGGCCGTCGCGGCAAGCAGCGCAAGACTGTCACCGTGGCCTCGGACGACCCAGCCGAACCGACGCTGAAGCTCTTCCTCACCGCCGAGGTCGTCGCACTGTTCGAGATTATGGTTAAAGACCGTCACAAAATGCGCCTGAGCTTCGGCACGAAGAAGCCGGGAGAAGAAATCGCGGATACGATCGATGTGCTGCCCACAGAGCCAGGCAAGACGCTGGAGATCGTGTCTGTCGATATTCGCCACGCCGCACTGTTCTATGAAACCGAGCCCATCACCAAGGACGATCGCGTCGGCGTTCGGGTGAAGCTCCGCGTCGACCCTGACGCTTCAATCGGGCAGGTGTCCACAAGCCTGCTCGTTTCGGCGACCGTCGATGCCGACAAAGCCACTTCCAGCTTGGCCCTCAGCGGCGACATCGTCGGCGTATTGACCTACAAGCCCAATGTCATCAAGCGCATGCAACCCGCCCTGCCCGGCAACTTTCTGGCACCGGTGTCGGTCGCAGCCGACAAGCGCCATCCGTTCGAGATTCTGTCCGCCGAGGCAGGTCCAAACCTCGACGCGACGATCGAGCGAGAAACGCCGTTGCGCTACGCCATCAAGCTGCGTGTCAAGGAATCCGCGCCACCTGGCCCGTTCGGCTGTTTCCTAGATATCAAGACAACCGTCATGGAGCAGCCGCTGATTAGAATTCCGATCTACGCAGCCGTACGTCCGTGGGTGACGGTCGAGCCGCCCGTGGTGGTTTTGCCACCGGGCAAGGCCGGGGATTCCGGACGGCTGGTTCGGATCGCGTCCTCAGCGAACGAAGCCCTCGAACTCGGGGAAATCACGGTAGAATCTCCCTACATCACGGCCGAACCCGCCGAGACCCCAGGACGCGCGAGCAAGACCCTCAAACACTTGCGGATAAAAGTCAGCAAGAGCGCCCCACCGGGCACGCATTCTGCCACCGTGCGCGTCGGCACGAACATCGAAGCCGAGCGAGAAGTGACCATCCCCGTGACGTTGATCGTACAATGACGCAGGCCATAGCCCTGCTTTTCGGCTGTAGTGGCCGGCAATTTGGAGTCGATGATGCCAACTGAGAAAGACAATCAAGGAGACGACCGCGTCTCGGAGTCGATTTGGGACGATCCCAACATCCCCGCCGGCAACTCACCGCCGCTTGCATCCTGGCCTTTGTGGCTTTCGGCGGCGTTGTGGTGCGGGTGGACGTGCGTGCTTCTGTTCACCGCTATGGGCAGCTAGCGCACGGACGCCGAAATCGACGCGATGGCAGGCCCTACGTGCGAGGCGTCGATGGCGAGCAGTGTGTTGGAAGCGACAGAATGCAGCGCGCTTGCTGAGAACATGCGGGCGTTACGCGCGCGGCAACCGGAATTGGCGCGGCGGTTGGCGGTCGTCACAATCCCTGTCACGGCTGTATCGACGACCGCGCGCGATGACATGCCGACCTTCACCATTTCAACGGATGATGGCTGCACACACTGGCTTGGGCGATCCTCGATGCCCAGCGTACGCGCCGCGGCGCTTGTTGCGGACTACGGTGCAGACAGCGGCAACGTCCTGCTTCCGCGGATGGGCGGCGGCATGGAGGTCGCCCAACTTCTCGCCCGGTTGGCTATGCACAGCGCAGTGTTTGTTCTCGAGCCCGACTTGCTCGAAATCCGTTTGGCGCTGTCCGTTCACGATTTCTCCGACGACATACGTGCGGGGCGACTGATCATTCTCGCGACGACCGATCCTGCGCGGGCGATGACACGCTTCTTCGCGGCGTCGCCCGGATACGATTTTCCCCAGAAGCTCTTGTGGTTGCCGTTTCTGACCGCGCAGGAGATCAAAGCACTTACCGAAGCGGTGGAACGTACATCGGGCGACGTCGCGCGGGTGCAGGCGAAGCGGACGGCGGACTGCCGTGACGCGCTCGCCCGGCGCATCTCTTTTGGCACGGAACTGCGCAGCGTCGTGGTGAGCACGATAGACCCCAGGCCCGCGGCGACCGAGGCCGTCGACGCACTGGCCCGAGCCGCGCGCGACACGGGCCTGTTGGCCGAGGCGAGCATCCCGAACCGCCCCGACAAGTGTCACTCCGTGGCACGCATGCGCGCGATCGTCGATGCGGACGCAGGCGCTGCCATCTTCGTAAACTGCGGATGGGGGCCGCTGTTACGGCATGCCCCGCCGTCCTTTCCCACCGCGACGTGGCTGTTGCCCGAAGCAAGGCTGATTCCGCAGATGACGGACGGGTTCAGCGAAAAGCACCTTGTCTTCGCGGCGACGGGTCCGTTGCGTAGCGCCGCAATCGCCGCCGGCGCCGATCCAGCACGCATCGAACTGCTCCCGCCGGGATTCGACGCAACGGTGTTCGCACAACTCGATCCACAGCCGACGGATCGGTTCGACGTGGCATGTTTCGGCGACGTTGCCGATCTCAAGCCCGAGTCGCAAGGGATCACGTTGTCCAGCCAAGTCTCCTTGTGGAAGCGATTGTGCATCGAGGCTGCGTGTCGTCTCAACGCGCCCGCGTTGGAGATAATGGAGTCCGCCGAGAAGGCGAGCGGCGTCGTCATGGGCGATGAGCCCGTTCGCAAACGCATGCTCTCGGCCATCGAACACACCGTGATGCCCACGCTGGTGCTGCGCGCTTCCGTGCAGGCGTTGCTCGATGCCGGGATCGACGTGCGTGTTTTCGGCGCCGGCTGGCAGTTTAGTCGCGTGCCCGATTCTCGCGTGTTCGCGTCGCCACGTACGCCGCAAGAACGCAACCGCGTGTACAACGCATCGCGAACCGTCATTTGTCCGCTCGTCAATCACGAATCGACGCAGCGTTGCGTTGAGGTGGCGTTGAGCGGCGGGGTTGTCGTGCGCGGCTCTCGCAAGCGTGATGGCCACGAGCAACTTGGCGACGCCCTCGACGCCATTGAGACGTTTGACACGGTGGATTCGATGCGCGAGCTGGTCGTGACACATTTGCGCGGCGGCGATGCACTGATCGATTCGTGCGGGCGCGTCCGTGACGCCGTTCTTGACCGCCACCTTTTGAGCCACCGCTTCGCCGTCATCCGCCGCGCCCTTGCACGAATGATCTGCACCTCGTAATACCCAACACAATGAGTGATTTGCACCCGAGCTGCGTGTCGGTGCGTGGATGATCAATCCATCGGATCTATACCACGCAAGGCGGTCTCTGTTCCGTCCGTTGGGAATCGCGATGTGCTGCGTCTGGATCGCAGCCATCGTGATCGCGCGAGCGAACGCCGGCCTCGCGACGGACGACCCGTCTGTCGCGATGTCCGTCAGTGACACCGTGGTCATGGGCATCGCGTTCGTGGGGCTCGCGCTGTTGCTCGCGGGCGCGTTGATGCCATGGCAGCCGCCGCGCGGCGGCGGGCTGGTGGGGAGCGTGGTGTTCTCGGTCGTCGCCTCGGGGCTGGTTGCCGACGGGCGAGTTGTCGCCTGGGACGCCGCGGCTGCGATCCTGACAGCGGTGGGTGCGTTGGCAATTCTGCAAGCGCGCAACCGCTGGATGGGGATCGTGCCATTGGGCATTGCTTGCGGACTGTCGCCGCTGTGCGCTTCGGCGCTCGTTGTATTGCTTTTGCCGTCGGCGCACGGCAGGCGTCGTGCGGCGGACGCCCTGCCGGTGGTTGCAATCGGCGTGGCTGTCGCGTGGGTGTTGCACTTGACCATCGGTCGTCTGCCGGGGGCCGCGTTCGCTGTGGGGAGCGACCTCAATCGGATTGGCCCGCAGAACCTGTGGCGATTCGTCGCATGGTGGCTGGACTTGGGGATGCCGGCGTTGGTCTTCGCGTGCGTTGCCGCGGCGCTGCGGTTCTTCGGTGACGCCGAGAACATCGCCGCCACGCGATCGCTGGCGGTCTGGCTGGGGATCAACGTGTTGGTCGGCGTGTTCCTCCCGCGCGTCGTCTTGTGCCACGGACTGCTTCTATTGTTGCCGGCGTTCATGCTCACCTCGTCCGGTTACCTCGCGATGCGGCGGTTGCCGGTCAATCGATCGCACTGGACTCTTTCTCTGTTTTCGGCCGTATGTCTTGTGCTACCGTTCGCGCTGTTGTGGACGTCTTTGCGCAAGGCGGGCGAGATCGCGGTTGTCTCGTTGGGGGCGTTATGACGGGCGGAGCACTGGATCAAACAGACGGTTTCATCGTGCCGAACGGGCGACGGCGCGCGTGTCTAACGGCGGCCGCCATCGCGTTCATCATCGGCATACACGTGGCCGGTCGAATCGGGGCGTACTGTTCGCCCTTGACCTCCGATGACAGCTACATCTTCACGAGTTTCGGTTGCCGTATGGCCTGCGGCGACGTGCTCTACCGCGACATGAGCGACATCAAGCCGCCCGGTCTGTTTATGGTCTACGCACTCGTGTACCTCGTCGCGCCGGCGGTGCGCGCATCGGCTGCTCCGGCGGAAACGGTGTTTCTGTTGCTGGGCTACGCGGCGATCTACTGTGCGTGCGTCGAAGTGTACAGCCGTCGCGCTGCACTTGCGGTGACCGTGCTGTCCGCTGTGACGATCAACTACTTCGCGGTCACCGGGGTCGCAATTGTCGGCTTCGGGGTGGCCGAGAACTTCATGGTCTTCCCGGCTGCGGCAGCTGCGTGGATGTATCTACGCGCGCTGCGCACAGGTGGGGAGGGATCGCTGATCGCCTGCGGTCTATTCCTCGGAGTGGACACGTGTTTGAAGCAAACCGCGCTGCCGCTGGTCGTCGCGCTGACCGTCCACTGGACCGCGTTCGCGCTGCTTGGCCATGGGTCCGTGCGCCGCTGGTTTTCCGGCGCTGCCCGGATGTTTGTCGGCGGGTGCATCGGCTGGGCGCCTGCGATTCTGCTCATGAGCGTGCAAGGAACGCTGGTCGCAGCCGCTCGCCTGTTGACGTCCGATGCGGGCGCGATGCTGCAACGCGGAAGCGCTTGGCCGGACGAGTGGCGAGACGTGCTGCCGTTGTGGATCGTGATCGCGTGGGGCGTGTGGGCTGTGTTGAACCTCATCGAATCGCGTTTGCGTCGTCGCAGCGATTCCTCATCCGTAGACACTCTCGATTCTCGCCCCCTGACTAACGACTCTTCCATCACGTTCCTGTTGCTCTGGATTGGGGCCGAGGTCTTGTTGCTGTGGCGTCTCCCTTTGCGTTCGCCGCACTACTATGTCATCGCATGCGTGCCGTTCATGCTCTTGGCCGGTGCGTTCGTCTCGACTTTCGGGAGAAGTGTCAATGGGTTGGCACCTTCGACGCGGCGTCTGTCCTGCGTGGCTGCGGTGGTCCTGTCCGGCGTGTTTCTCCGACCCGCGGTTGACGAGATTGTCCCACGTGCTATCACCGCCCAGCGAAACCACGATTGGCGGGCAGAAAAGCGTCGCTTCGAGGAATCGCTCCGATGGGGCCCGATCCACTTCGGTCGCGGTGCCCCGTTCACCTCGGCTGAACAGACGAACTCGCCGGAACGTTCCTGACCGACCCGCGTACATCCCATTGTGGGTGGCACTGCTGAGTGCGCTGCTCTTTGCGGGCGAAGTCCTCGTCGAGCGTCATTCCGAGCGCATGCGAGGAATCTAGCCGGTACACCATTCCAGCTAGATTCCTCGCATGCGCTCGGAATGACGGGGCGCCCCTCTTCCAGCACGCTGCACGCGGCCGACCGTCGGAAACGCCACGTTTATTGGGATGCACCTGACCAGCCCGCGTGTTGGTTTCCCGCGTTGACAGAATCGGCGGGGAGGGTACGCTCACAGACGATGAGCGTCGACGCCACCATTGAAATACTCAACGAATTGCTCGACCAGCAGTCGCGGAGTACGCTGCCTCGTCTCGGCGAATCGGAGGTGTTTTTTACACGCGCCTCAGCCGACGAGCGTATCGCGGTTCAGCGGATGATCGACGAAGACGTCGAGCACCGCGCTTGGCTTGTGGACGCGATCATCGACCTCGGCGGCAATCCGCTTCCCGTCCGCGCGAGCATCCACTCCAGCAACATCCACTATCTTGATTTGGACTACCTCCTGCCGGCGGTGCATGACGATCGCAAGGGAATAGTCGCTGCCTACGAATCCGCCGCTTCGCAAGTCGGAGCGAACCCGCGAGCAGCCGAGGTCATCGCCAAGATCGCAACGCGGCTCAAGCGCCACATCGAGCAGCTGAATTCAGAATTCAGAACTCACAACTCGACGCGATAGTCGTTCGTACGAATATTTGAGAAGAGAAGAAGTGCGCGGCAACAAACGACCACGCCGGAACCGTTTCCAGCGTGGTCGCCGTCGTCGCAAATGGGATTAGCCAGGGATGACGCCTGAGATCAGGCTGTTCATCAGCGTGGCAATGGCGCCCGCGGTTCCGTTGGTGATGCCGCTGAGAACGCCATCCGTGAATGCACGGGTGCACCCGGTCGATGTCAAAGCGCACATCGCCAACGCCAGCGTGATCATAGAGAATTTCTTACTCATGATTGATCTTCCTTTCAGTTGACTCGATTAACTCTGTTCCACTTTCGAACAAGCTGTAACCCGCCGAGCGATTCCGCGCCGAACGCACGCGGCGGATACGCCTACAACCTGTTCGGTAATCAGCCGGGAATTGTACACCTACGCAATGGTGACGCAAGAGAATTACGCCGGGACAAAAAAACTCATTTCACAGGGGGGGTACGCAGGCCGATACCGCCGTGAGTACACACTCGCCCCGTAGGTATGAACCCGCACCGCACCAACCAACGACCAACGCCGCGTGGGATCGCCTCCTACGCCATAGGTGCCCGTTTCCGCCGCGAGAGAACGAGTGTCGACCCAAGTAGGAGCATTATCGCGGTCGCAGGCTCGGGTACGTTGCTGACGGCGAATTCGACGTGGAAGTGGAACGGTTCCAGGAAGCCAAACGGCGCAGGCAGCCCGGCTGGCACTTCCTGGTCGACGTCCTCGAAATTCCGAAAACGGTCGTAGGGAACCGTGATCCTGAAGCCCAGCATGTCCGTGCCGTCGCCAAAAATCTCGATTTCGCTCGAACCGCTCAACGCGTTCATGTCATAGTTGGGCGCTGGAAAATCGGTGAAGAGCATCGGAAAGAAGTCGTCGAAATCGCGTACAGCATCGGGTCCGCCATCATAGTTGTGGATGTTGACGTAGAAGTTTGGAAGAATGTCGACCTGGTCGGCGTCCCACATCTTGTGCAGCATGACCGTGTCGCGCTGCACGAAGCCCGGCTCGGTCAGGTGGATGTTCCGCACTTCCAATGTCACTGATCCGTTGTCGACGATGTCCGGGAACAGATCTGTCGTGTGGCTCGGCGGCTTGAAGAGCGCGTGCGTGAGCAGGGACTCGTTTTCCCTGACCGCTCCGTCGATCAGATTGCGTCGACCGAAGCTGTTCGCCGAATTGAAGTATCCGATGTTCGGATCCCCACCCAAGGGGATGATGTCGTTCACGGTTTGCCCGCTGTAGTCCACGGAACTGTTGAGAATCCTCGGACCCGCGTCGGTCATGTAGCTGAACGTCACGTCAGCTTCGCCCACAGGCGTCGGCCCAACCGCGAGCGCCGGCAGCGCTATTGCGCCAAGTATTCCAACCACCAAGACCCGATCTCGTCGTTGCATAAATCTCTCTCCCCAAGAAGTCAAAAGCCGAAAAGACGGTGTTTTGATCTTTCTACATTTTTCTTTCTAGTCTCATCTCCCAAACCGCCTTTGGAACCGGCCGAAATCGAGCAAGTCGATGTCCGAGTCCGTGTCCAGGTCTCCTGGTGCGCATTCCGCCGGCACGTCCCCATCGCCCGGGCCGGTCACGCACGTCGAGAAGTCTGTGTAGTCGCTCAAGTCCACCTGTCCGTCACTGTCGAAGTCTCCGTTTCCGAACTCCCCAAGGTCGACCGATTCGGTGGCCATCAGGACCGGCGGTGATTTTCCGGTCGCCACCCACTGATCGTAGAGCACTTGGCCTGCATCGTTGGTGTGGTTTGCATCACGCAGGAATTCGAT
Source organism: Phycisphaerae bacterium (assembly GCA_029260155.1). Classification (GTDB taxonomy): domain Bacteria; phylum Planctomycetota; class Phycisphaerae; order UBA1845; family UBA1845; genus OFTM285. The sequence goes on from JAJDDU010000054.1 coordinate 14,013, forward strand.
GAACTCGGTCGTGGCAGATTTGTAGTGCAGTGACACGGTCACCTGGGCACTTCCCGTCGGCAACATGAACTGTGTATCGTCCCAGTACTGCCCATCGGAGTAGGTGTAGGCGACGACGGGCGATTGAATCTGCCGGAAGGCTTCGTTGGTGAAACCGCGCGGCGGAATGCGGTTGTCAAAAGAGATCAGATCGACGTAGGGCAGGTGGAACGACGGGCCTGGCGGCACGCCGACCATGTTGGCGACCATCTCGCTAACGCCGAGATGCAATTCGTACGCCTTGGTGTCTTCCTGATTGGGCTTGGCTGTGTCGGCGTCGTATGCTCCGCGTTCGGCGATCAGCGTTCCTTCGCCATCGAAGAACTTCACGTTGACCCACATCAGCCGTCCCTCGGGCTGACCTGTCGGTAACTTGTGCCCCGTCTCGTTGATGACGCGGACGTTTATGGC
>JAJDDU010000531.1 GCA_029260155.1 Phycisphaerae bacterium
GGGTCCGGCTTCGGTGTTTCTGGAAGCGCGAACAGTCTGAATCTGTCGGGCGGGAACTTCCACTGGATCGATACGGTCGATGACGATGAGGACACGTGGTCCTCGGATGTGTCCGCCAACTCCGACGGCGTCGATCACATGATCACGTATCTCGTCGAGGGCGGTGCGACGCAGAGCGTCACGTGGGTCCTATGCTTCGAAGACATGGATGGTGGTGGCGATCAGGACTACAACGACCTCGTTGTTGAGGTGGTCGTGGACACCTGTCCGGACGATCCCAACAAGGTCAGCCCAGGCGCGTGTGGTTGCGGGCTTCCCGACGTCGATGATGACAACGATGGCAACGCCGACTGCATCGATCAGTGTCCTGACGATCCCGATAAGGCCATTCCCGGCCAATGTGGCTGCGGCGCTCCCGACACGGACACCGACGGTGACGGCACGGCTGACTGCATCGACGCCTGCGCTAACGATCCGCTCAAGACCGACCCAGGCGAATGCGGCTGCGGCGTAGCTGACACAAACACGGATTCGGACGGTGACGACGATGATGACGACGACAGCGACTGCGACTCGGACGATTCGGGGGACGACTCTGACGGCGCGTGTTGTGACCCGGTAGGACCGAGTTGCGGCAACGGTCTTTGTGAGCCGTTCGCCGGCGAGGACTGCCTCTCGTGCCCAGGCGATTGCCGCGGCAAGCAGAGCGGGCAGCCGTGGAAGCGTTACTGCTGCGGCGACGGCGCTGGCGAGAACCCTGTCGGCTGCGACGATGATCGTTGCAATCGCGACGAATGGGCTTGTACCGGAGACTGCGCGTCTGACTGCTTGGACGGTTGTCTCGACGATCCGAACAAGACGGAACCCGGCCAGTGCGGCTGCGGTGTTCCGGACACAGACGACGACGGCGACGGCGTGGCGAATTGCAACGACGGCTGCCCGAGTGATCCGCTCAAGGTCGACGGCGGTGTCTGCGGATGCGGCGTCTCCGACGTCGACACGGACGGCGACGGGACATCGGATTGCAGCGACGGTTGCCCCGGCGATCCCGACAAGAGTGCGGCCGGCGAATGTGGATGCGGCCAGCCCGATACGGACACCGATTCTGACGGTACGGCGGATTGCAATGACGGTTGCCCGGGCGACCCGAACAAGGTGCAGCCCGGCGATTGCGGATGCGGCGTGGCGGATAGCGACGCCGACAATGACGGCACGGCAGACTGCAATGACGGCTGTCCGAATGATGCGAACAAGACGGCTCCCGGCGCTTGCGGATGCGGCGTCGCCGACTCAGACACGGACGGGGACGGTAGTGTCGATTGTGTTGACGGCTGTCCGACCGACCCCGCCAAGACCGCGCCGGGCGATTGCGGCTGTGGAGTTGCGGACGTCGATTCCGACGGTGACGGTGCGGCGGACTGTGTCGATGGCTGTCCTGGTGATGCGGGCAAGACCGAGCCGGGCGTGTGCGGGTGCGGCGTGCCCGATGCCGATGGCGATGGCGACGGTACGCTGAACTGCGAGGACGGCTGCCCTGCTGATCCCAACAAGACGAGTTCCGGTGCATGCGGCTGCGGCAATCCGGATACCGACACCGACAACGACGGCACTGCCGATTGCGACGATGACTGCCCGAACGACCCCAACAAGACCGACGTGGGCGTTTGCGGTTGCGGGATTTCAGACAGTGACTCGGATGGTGACGGAACGCCGGACTGCCAGGATCAGTGTCCGTCCGATCCGAACAAGGCGTTGCCGGGTGCGTGCGGCTGCGGGACGCCGGACACGGACGGCGACGGCGACGGCACTGCGGATTGCAACGATGGTTGCCCGACTGACCCGAGCAAAACGTCCGGCGGTATTTGCGGCTGCGGCGTGTCGGACGATGACACTGACACGGACGGGACTGCCGATTGCATCGACGGCTGCCCCAACGATCTCAACAAGACTGATCCAGGCGTGTGTGGCTGCGGAGTGGCCGACACCGATGCGGACGGCGATACCATTCCGGACTGCATCGACCAGTGTCCGGGCAAGCCTGACACCGACGCGGACGGCGATGGCGTCCTCGATTGTGACGATGGTTGTCCGAATGACTTCAACAAGACCGCTCCGGGGATTTGCGGATGCGGCATCTCCGATGTCGATACGGATACCGACGGTACAGCTGATTGCAACGACGCCTGTCCGAGCGACCCGAACAAGATCATCGCCGGTCAGTGCGGCTGCGGGAATCCTGACACGGATACAGACAGTGATGGAGTGGCCGACTGCAACGACGGCTGCCCGAACGATATCGACAAGACGCAGCCGGGCGTCTGTGGTTGCGGAAATCCCGAAACCGACAGCGATGCAGACGGTACGCCGGACTGCAACGACGATTGCCCCGCGGACCCGAGCAAGGTCACACCGGGAATCTGCGGTTGCGGTGCGAGCGACGGTGACAGTGACGGCGACGGCACGGCGGACTGCAACGATGCCTGCCCGGCGGATCCGACCAAGACCGTTGCAGGCGTCTGCGGCTGCGGGACTCCGGACACGGATTCCGACAGTGACGGCACGCCGAATTGCATCGATGGTTGTCCGACCGATCCGAACAAGGTGGTTGCGGGCGTGTGCGGCTGCGGCGTGTCTGACGCTGACGGCGACGGCGACGGCACTGCGAACTGCCTCGACGACTGCCCGGTCGATCCGCTGAAGACGTCGCCCGGCATTTGTGGATGCGGGGTGGCCGATACGGACTCGGATGCTGACGGCACTGAAGACTGCATCGACAACTGCCCGGCGGATCCGAGCAAGGTCAACCCGGGTGCGTGCGGTTGCGGCGTGTCCGACGCCGATTCGGATGGCGACGGCACTTCCGACTGCAATGACAACTGCCCGGCTGATCCGCTCAAGACCGCGCCTGGGCAGTGCGGCTGCGGCATTCCTGACACCGACGGGGACGGTGACGGAGTGAGCGACTGCAATGACGACTGTCCGGATGATTTCGCGAAGACCGACCCCGGCGAGTGCGGATGCGACGAAGACGATGACGACGGCGATGACGACGATATGCCGGATTGCCATGACGGGTGTCCGACCGATCCAAACAAGACAGAACCAGGCATTTGTGGCTGCGGCGTCGCGGACACCGACACCGACGGCGACAGCGCCCCGGAGTGCGTGGACAACTGTCCGGACGATGCGCTCAAGACCGAGCCGGGTGCTTGCGGCTGCGGCGTGCTCGACACTGACGGCGACGGCGATGGGACGGCGGACTGCAACGACGGTTGCCCGATCGACCCGGCGAAAACTGCGCCAGGCGTCTGCGGGTGCGGAATTGCGGACGGCGACGTCGATGGGGACGGGACTGCGGATTGCAACGATCAGTGCCCGAGCGACGCGACGAAAACCGTGCCCGGTCTCTGCGGTTGCGGCATTCCCGATACGGACAGTGATGCCGACGGTACTCCGGATTGTACGGATCAGTGTCCGAGCGATCCGCTTAAGACTTCGCCCGGCATTTGCGGTTGCGGCATCGCGGATACGGATGGCGACGGCGACGGTACGGCCGATTGTCAAGATGGGTGTCCGGCGGATCCCAACAAGACCGCACCCGGTGTCTGTGGTTGCGGCGTACCCAACACGGACAGCGACGGGGACGCGATCCCCGACTGCCTCGACGAATGCCCGACTGATCCCGCCAAGACCACGCCAGGCCAGTGTGGCTGCGGGACGCCGGATACCGACACCGACAACGACGGCACTGCCGATTGCAACGATCAATGCCCGAACGATTTTAACAAGACCGCTCCGGGCGTCTGCGGTTGTGGTGTGTCTGACTTCGACAGTGATTTCGACGGGACGTTGGACTGCGTTGACGGCTGTCCGCTCGACCCGAACAAGACCAATCCGGGCATCTGTGGTTGCGGAGTAGCGGATACCGACACCGACAATGACGGCGTGGCTGACTGTAACGACCAGTGCAAGAACAAGCCGGACGTCGACACCGACGGCGACGGCGTACTCGATTGCCTGGAGGACTGCCCGAATGATCCGCTCAAGACCGATGCCGGCCTGTGTGGCTGCGGCGTCGCGGACACGGACACCGACAACGACGGAACGCCGGATTGTGCGGATCAGTGTCCGCAGGATCCGAGCAAGATTGTTCCAGGCGTGTGCGGTTGCGGTACCCTCGATACGGATACCGACGGCGACGGGGCAGCCGACTGCGTTGACAGTTGCCCGTTCGATCCCACGAAGACCGACCCGGGTACGTGCGGTTGCGGTACGCCTGACACGGATTCGGACGGCGATGGCACGCCGAACTGCAACGATGAATGTCCCGTTGATCCCGGCAAGTTGATTCCTGGGCAATGCGGCTGCGGAATTCCGGATACGGATGCCGACGGCGACGGAACGGCCGACTGCAACGATGGCTGCCCGAGCGACTCTACCAAGACGGCCCCGGGTGTGTGCGGCTGCGGTGTACCGGATGTTGACACCGATGCGGACGGCACTTTGGACTGCAACGATGGATGCCCGGCTGACCCCACAAAGGTCAATCCCGGCGCATGCGGATGTGGAGCCCCCGACACGGACACCGACAGCGACGGTACGGCCGACTGCAACGATGGTTGTCCTATCGACCCCGGTAAGATCGCTCCCGGCGCGTGTGGTTGCGGCGTGGCGGACACCGATTCCGATGGCGATGGCACGCCCGACTGCAGCGACAACTGCCCGGCTGACCCGGCCAAGATCAACGCGGGCCTCTGCGGTTGTGGTGTGGCTGATACTGATTCCGACGGCGACGGTACTCCCGATTGCACCGATGGATGCCCGGCTGATCCGAACAAATACGCTCCCGGCGTGTGCGGTTGCGGCGTGCCTGACACCGACACCGACGCCGACGGAGTTGCCGATTGCATCGACGGTTGTCCGGGCGATCCCGCCAAGACGGCGCCCGGAACCTGCGGGTGCGGTGTCGGGGATACGGATACCGACGGCGACGGGACGGCCGACTGCAATGACGCCTGTCCGACCGACCCGAACAAGATTGCTCCGGGCGTGTGTGGCTGCGGCGTGTCTGACAACGATTCCGACAGCGACGGAACGGCTGATTGCAACGACAGCTGTCCGAGCGATCCGAGCAAGATTGTTCCGGGAATCTGCGGATGCGGGACAGCGGACACGGACAGCGACGGCGACGGAACCGCCGACTGCAACGATGGCTGCCCGAACGATCCGAACAAGATTCTGCCCGGCGTATGCGGATGCGGAGTTTTGGATACGGACACGGATATCGACGGCACTGCCGATTGCCATGACGGCTGCCCGAACGATCCGAACAAGGTCTCGGCCGGTGTCTGTGGGTGTGGAATTGCCGACACGGACAACGACAGCGACGGAACGCCGAATTGCAACGACGACTGCCCGAACGATCCGAACAAGATCGCGGCCGGTCAGTGTGGTTGCGGCATTCTGGACGTCGATGCCGACAACGATGGGACTGCCGATTGCAATGACGGCTGCCCGAACGATCCTGCCAAGACGGCGCCCGGCGTTTGCGGGTGTGGGGTGGCGGACATTGACACTGACAACGACGGCACGCTGAACTGCAACGACGGTTGTCCCAGCGATCCGTTCAAGACATCACCGGGCCAGTGCGGCTGCGGCGTGGCTGACACGGACAGCGACAGCGACGGAACGGCTGACTGCAACGACGACTGTCCGCTTGACCCACTCAAGTTAGCGGCGGGCGTGTGTGGGTGCGGCGTGTCCGATGTCGACTCCGATTCGGATGGGACGTCTGATTGCAATGACAACTGCCCGAGCGATCCATTTAAGATCATCCCCGGCATCTGCGGTTGCGGCGTTCCGGACACGGACACGGACAGCGACGGCACGCCGGACTGCAACGACCAGTGTCCCAACGATCCGCTCAAGACCGCACCCGGTGATTGCGACTGTGGCACGCCTGACACGGATACGGACAGCGACGGCACACCGGACTGCAGCGACCAGTGCCCGAACGATCCGCTAAAGACGGCGCCCGGCTCGTGTGGCTGCGGCACGCCGGACACGGACACAGACAACGATGGTACGGCGGACTGCAACGACAATTGCCCGAGTGACCCCGCAAAGACTCAGGCGGGCGCTTGTGGATGTGGTACGCCCGACACGGACACGGACAGCGACGGCACTGCTGATTGCAATGACAGCTGCCCGAACGATCCTGCGAAGACTGCGCCGGGCGCGTGCGGTTGCGGAACCGCCGACACAGACACAGACAGCGACGGCACTGCTGATTGCAATGACGGCTGCCCGAACGACGTGAGCAAGACCGTCCCGGGGATCTGCGGTTGCGGCGTTCCGGACACGGACACGGACAGCGATGGCACACCTGATTGCAACGATCAATGCCCGAGCGATCCGCTCAAGACCGCTCCGGGCGAGTGCGGTTGTGGTACGCCCGACACGGATACCGACGCCGACGGCACTCCGGATTGCATCGACAATTGCCCGAGCGATCCGCTCAAGACCGCTCCGGGCACGTGCGGATGCGGCACACCCGACACGGATTCGGACAGCGATGGTACGCCAGACTGCAACGACCAGTGTCCGGACGATCCTGCCAAGACCGTGCCCGGTGAATGCGGTTGCGGCACGCCGGACACTGACACGGACAATGACGGGATCGCAGACTGCAACGACCAGTGTCCGATCGATCCGCTCAAGACCAGTCCGGGCGTGTGTGGTTGCGGCGTGCCGGATGTCGATACCGACAATGACGGAGTGCTTGATTGCGTCGACGGGTGTCCGATCGACCCGCTGAAGACCAACCCGGGGATCTGCGGTTGCGGCATTGCGGATACCGACACGGACAGCGACGGCGTCGCCGACTGCAACGATCAATGCAAGAACGCGCCGGATGTCGATACCGACGGTGACGGCGTTCTCGATTGCCTGGAGAACTGTCCAAACGATCCGGACAAGTTCGAGCCAGGCCTGTGCGGATGCGGTACGCCCGATACGGATACCGACAACGACGGCACGCCCGATTGTGACGATCAGTGCCTGAACGACCCGCTGAAGACGCAGCCGGGACAATGCGGTTGTGGCAATCCGGATACGGATACGGACACTGACGGGACGGCGGACTGCAATGACGGATGCCCCGACGATCCCGGCAAGACGTCACCGGGCATCTGCGGTTGCGGTGTGGCTGATACGGACACGGACAACGACGGGACGCCCGATTGCAATGACTTGTGTTCCAACGATCCGGACAAGGTCCTGCCCGGTCAATGCGGCTGCGGCACGCCGGACACGGATACGGACAACGACGGTGTAGCCGACTGTGTGGACGGTTGCCCGAACGATCCGCTCAAGACGATGCCAGGCCTGTGCGGCTGCGGCGTCGCAGATGTCGACACGGACGGCGACACGGTGCTCGACTGCAACGACCAGTGCCCGACCGATCCGCTCAAGACCGACCCTGGGCAGTGCGGCTGCGGGAATCCGGACACGGACTCGGACAGTGACGGCACGGCAGACTGCAACGACAACTGCCCGAACGATCCGCTCAAAATCGCTCCGGGTGCGTGCGGCTGCGGCATCGCCGATACGGACGCGGACAACGACGGGACGCCGGACTGCAATGACGGCTGCCCTGACGATCCCGACAAGGTCGCACCTGGTGCGTGCGGATGTGGAACTGCCGACACGGATACGGACAACGACGGCACAGCCGATTGCAACGATCTCTGTCCAAACGATCCGTTGAAGGTGGCTCCAGGTGTGTGTGGATGCGGCACGCCGGATACCGACACCGACAATGACGGCACGGCAGACTGCATCGACGGGTGCCCGAACGATCCCAGCAAGGTGACGCCGGGCGTCTGCGGCTGCGGCACTCCTGATACGGATGCGGACAACGACGGCACGCCGGACTGCAACGACCAGTGCCCGAATGATCCGCTCAAGACCGCTCCGGGCATCTGCGGCTGTGGCGTGCCGGACGATGACACTGACAACGACGGTACGTTGGACTGCAACGACGGCTGTCCGATCGACCCGCTGAAAGTGCTTCCCGGTGTTTGCGGCTGCGGTGTGTCCGACGATGACGCTGACAATGACGGCACGCCGGATTGCAACGACCAGTGCCCGAACGACCCGCTCAAGACCCTGCCGGGCGTATGCGGTTGCGGCGTCGCGGACGATGACACGGACAACGACGGCACGCTCGATTGCAACGATCTGTGTCCGGACGATCCCGACAAGATCGTGCCGGGGATCTGTGGTTGCGGGACGGCGGATACTGACACGGATAGCGACGGCACGGCGGACTGCAACGACCAGTGCCCGAACGATCCGCTCAAGACCCTGCCGGGCGTATGCGGTTGCGGTACGGCGGATACCGACTCGGACGGTGACGGCACGGCGGACTGCAACGACCAGTGCCCGAATGATCCGTTCAAGATCACACCGGGGCAGTGCGGGTGTGGTACGGCGGATACTGACGCGGACAGCGACGGCACGGCCGACTGCAACGACCTGTGTCCGAACGATCCGTTCAAGCTCGTTCCGGGGCAGTGTGGCTGCGGTTTTGCCGACACGGATACTGACAATGATGGCACGGCCGATTGCAATGACCAGTGTCCGAACGATCCGCTCAAGCTCGTTCCGGGGCAGTGTGGTTGCGGCAATCCCGACACGGACAGCGACAATGACGGCACAGCCGACTGCATCGACCAGTGTCCGAACGATCCGCTCAAGCTCGTTCCGGGGCAGTGCGGTTGCGGTACGGCGGATACTGACGCGGACAGTGACGGCACAGCCGACTGCATCGACAACTGTCCGAATGATCCGAACAAGATCAATCCGGGCGCCTGTGGTTGCGGTACGCCGGACACGGACACGGACAGCGACGGCACGCCGGACTGCAATGACGCGTGCCCGGCCGATCCGCTCAAGATCGCTCCAGGTCAGTGCGGTTGTGGGAGCCCGGACACGGACACGGACAGTGACGGCGTGGCCGACTGCAACGACGGTTGTCCGGGCGATCCGCTTAAGACCGGTCCGGGTGACTGCGGTTGCGGCAATCCCGACACAGACACGGATGGTGACGGTGTGGCTGACTGCAACGACGGCTGTCCGGGCGATCCGCTCAAGTCCGGTCCGGGTGAATGTGGCTGTGGCAGTCCTGACACCGACACGGACGGCGACGGCGTGGCTGACTGCAACGACGGCTGTCTGAACGATCCGCTCAAACTTGCTCCGGGCCAGTGTGGGTGCGGCATTGCCGACACCGATACGGACGGAGACGGAGCCGCCGACTGCGGCGACCTGTGCCCGGCCGATCCGTTCAAGATCGCGCCCGGTGTATGCGGCTGTGGCCACCCCGACCTTGATGCTGACGGGGACGGTGTTCCCCGGTGCATTGATCTTTGCGACCACGACGCGAATGAGGTCGTTCCAGGTGTGTGCGGGTGCGGCGTACCAGAGACGGATGCGGACCACGACGGCGTGCCGGATTGCCTGGCTGCGATCCCGACGGTGTCGCCGTGGGGCATGAGTGCACTGCTCGCGTTGCTGTTGATGGGCCTAGCCATCAAGTTCCGTGAGACGACGCGCGAGCGTCCGACGTAGAATCCGCCGGTTGTGATCCAAACGGATGATCAAGGCCGCCCTTCGGGGCGGCCTTCTTGTTGGAATGGGTGTCGTCTTCGACGATTGCATTCTGTATGCGCGCTCTTCTGGCTGAGGGATTCGCGCAGTCGTTGCTTGATTCTCCGATGGAGCAGATGCTGTCGCCGATGGGCGGACGCAACTCGCAGATTCGTCGTTGGAGGGTTCACTATCTTACGCGTGGTGGATCAGTGGGTTGCAGGACGTGCCGGGCGACATCGGTGTGAGCGCTCGATGAAGCACATCTTGAAGCGGACACCTCCGACGGGATGGTGAGATCGGAGATGAACGGTCCGAGCCTCTCACGACGCGATTCCAAGGAACTACGAACAATAGAGGTTCATCCGACTAAAGCGTACTTGGTCTCGTGGAGGGCGAGGATTCTGAGTTTGAAGAACTCGTGGT
>JAJDDU010000532.1 GCA_029260155.1 Phycisphaerae bacterium
GTCCCAACCACCCGACGTACACCCGCCCAACGGTTGTCATCCCAAGCAGACTCGCTATCCTCATGGAGGAACCCGCGTTCCCAACAGCGAGTGCAATCGCCATGAACGAGCAGCAACGATCCGAACTGCTGCGCATCGCGCGCGACGCAATCACGAGTGAGCTTCGAGGCCAACGAACACCCTGCGTTTCCGACGTGTCCTTGCCCGCCGCCGCAGGCGGCGCGTTCGTAACCATCCGCATCGCCAATCAACTCCGCGGCTGCATGGGTACGTTCTCCCCCAAGCCCACGCTCGCTGAGACAGTCGATTCCGTTGCGAGGCTCGCCGCCCGAGACCCGCGATTTACCAAAAACCCCATCTCAATCGCCAACCTTTCCAAGGCTCATATCGAGATATCCGCCCTCTCCACGCTCGAAAAAACCGACGCACCCACCGATCTTCGCCTGGGCGTTCACGGCATCGTCATTCGCTGCGGCGAGAAGACCGGCTGCTTCCTGCCCCGCGTGGCCATCGATTTTAACTTCTCAGCCGAGGAGTTTTTGGAGAGGTGCTGCACCTCAAAAGCAGGCTTGCCCGCCGGAGCATGGCGACGACCTGGCACTGAAGTCCTCCTCTTCACCGCCGAGGTAATCGAGGAACAGCGAGTCGCCTATGACAAGTGACCGCCGCCTCATTGCCATCGACCACATCGAGTTGCAAGCCCCGCCCGGCATCGAATCGGAACTGCGATGGTTCTACGTCGACTTCGCCGGACTGCACCCCGTCGACAATCCGCAATCCACAAAGCCCGAGGTCATGACATTCAGATCCGACCGCATCGACCTCCGCATAACGATCCTCGATCATCCCGCCATCGAGTCCGTGGACGGTCGTCTCACTCTGCTCATGCCCAACCTCGAAGAGGCCGCCGAAATGCTCAAGGACAAGAACTATTCATTCCATTGGTATCGCGGTCTCAGTTTCACCGACCGCGCCCTCATTCTCCACGACCCAGCCGGCAACCGCACCACATTCCGCCGTCTCTGGTCGACCGGCAGACTCTGACCCCAAAAACACACACCGCAGTCATTCTCACTATTCTAGTCGCCCCGAGACCCCTCCACGAGCTTCCCAATCTACCCACTCACGCTATCTTGTCTTGCAGGTGAGGATATTGCGTAGTTTTAGCAATGTGTCCCGTCTATGGAGTCTGCGTATTCTGTCGTGTTTCCATGGAATTCCCAACGCGGACATCACCGAAGACGCCGTTCTCATATAAGAGAAACTTGGAATTGTACTTGCATTGGAGTAACGACAGCCCTAGTGTGTGGCCCCCGAACACGCAGTAGTGGCCGGCGCGTGACCCGTCGGGGAATCTAGTTCTTGGGCCGACACAAAAACGGAGATACGAAGAATGGTACGAAGAGAACCGCGCGAATCATTAGTTCACTGTATAAATTACAGAGTGAGTGCTCGCTCATTGCTGTGCGGCTTGGCCGCCGCAGCTTTGGCGGCCTCATCCGCACAGGCAACGAATCACATCGTTCAATTGGACGAGGTGATGGCAGGGGCGAACGGCGACTCGAAGATCCAGTTCATTGAGATGAAATTCAGCACGCCCTCTCAAAACTTATGGGGACCGCAGAACCCCGGAGACCCGTCACGGGCCGAGCTGGCCTTTTTCGATGCGACGGGTACGCAGACCGGCGAATTCGACTTCCCCAGCAATCCGCCTGAGGTTCCGGGCTCGCAAGACCCCAACACGCCGGGCCTGTTCTCGGCGCTCATTGCCACGCAGGAATTCGTGGACGCGACGGGCTTGGCGGCCGACTTCATTATTCCGAATGATGTCATCAACCGCGCGGGAAAGGTGTGTTTCCGGGACAACGTCAGTCCCTTCATCGTCAACATCTGCCTCACCTACGGCGACAACGCCAGCCCGGATGTCAACAACGGCTTGATTCCCTACGTCGGCGTGCAGGGATCCGAGGGTCCGCCGGCGGATGCGTTACCCATCACGAACGCGCAGTCGCAGCAACGGTTTCTGAATTTCGGTTGCCTGGGGACGTTCTGTCACGTCAATGCCGACTTCCAGCTGAGTGCACCGGCTCCGCGAAACACCAACGGAGACACCGTGACGATCACCGTCGATACGACGATTGTGCAGGGTGAGACCTTGTTCATGGTCGAACCGTTCCTCGGCAATGGCCGATCATGCGCAACCTGCCACCTACCCGGCGACGGGTTTGGGTTGAATCCGTCAACGATCGCGGGTCTGCCTGCTAACGACTTCTTGTTCGTGGCTGAGTTTGATCCTAACCTGTCGCAGCTTGAGAACACCTGCCTCATGCGCGGCGGCCGGTCGCTGATCTTGGAGAACGTGCACGGCTTCACTGCAGACCCCGTCTTTCGCACATCGCCGCACCTGATGAACGTGGCTGGAACCGCTCCATACGGCTGGAGTCCGGCATTCGGCGGCGCGAACAACCTGCGCGATTTCTGCGCAGGCGCCGTCAAACAGCACTTCCCGAAGTTCCTACCGCGCAACTTCGACCCCGCCAACGGCCAGATGAGCCAGCGTACCGCGACCGTGGAAGAGCTGACGTTCATGGAGGAATTCCAAGACAGCATCAAGACGCAGGTCCTCGACGGACAGGGTGATCTTGGTGCGAATCGCGAGGTCAACCTGGATCGCCTGATCGCAGCGTTCGTCGATTGCAACGACACGCCGACGCTGGCTGACATCGACGCGGGGCGAGCCCTCTTCGCAAGTGTCGGGTGCCAGGGCTGTCACACCGGACCGTTCCTCGGCGGAAACTTCTCCCTCCAGACCGGCGTTGTCAGCAACCCCGTCAACAACGATGACGGCTGCCAGGGTGGCCCTGGCGATCCCACGCTGCCGCTGCCGAACGAAGACACGGCGTGTGTGCTCCCGAGCTGCACGCCGCCGATGGCATTCGACATCAGGCCTCTGGTGGACATCGCCCGGGTTCGCGAGAACTTCTTCCACGCCGGTGAGAGCGCCACCCTGCGGGATGCCGTCGAATTCTATGCGTCAGCGGCATTTGGCAGCTCGCCCAACGGGCCCGCCCTCATCATGAACAGCACTGAGATCGACCAGATCACCGCGTTCCTGACTGCCTTGGTTGAAGTCCCCGAGTGCGCCGGGGCATGCTGTCTACCGGACGGAACCTGTAGCGAAGTCACCGAATCAGTCTGCGTAGCCGATTGTGGAACATTTCGCGGCGTCGGCACTGCCTGCGTGGGCACACTCTGCCCCGCCACGATCCCCGGCGCGTGCTGCAAACCGGATGGCTCCTGCGTTGAGACCAGTGGCTCATGCTTGTGTGATCTGGAGGGCGGTGTTTTCCATGGACCGTTTGAGAGTTGCCAGACCGTAAACTGCCCGCAACCAGGCGCGTGCTGCCTGGACGACGGCACCTGCTCGGTCATGCCGAAAGGCGACTGCCTGGATCAATGCGGTTTCTTCCAAGGTCCGGACACCGCGTGCTCCGACCTGACAGAATGCTGTGTTGATCTGCCCCATGCTTGCTGTCTGCCGGACGGCACGTGCATCGAGGCCAGGGCTTGCGATTGCGAGCAGCAAGGCGGGATTCCTCAAGGTGCTGGTGCGACCTGTGAAAACACCACTTGCCCGGCGCCCGGCGCGTGCTGCCTGCCCGACGGCGGTGGCTGCATCATCACCGAGCGAGACGACTGCACCGATCACTGCGGCATCTTCCTCGGCGAAGGATCGGATTGTACGCAGCCCTGCATTCAGGAAATACCCCGGGCGTGTTGCTTGCCTGACGGCTCATGTACCGAGACAGCCCGATGCCTCTGTGAGCAGCAAGGTGGGACGGTCCAGAGTTCATTCAGTTGCGACCTCCTGCCGGCTGAATGCCCGCAGCCGACCGGCTCGTGCTGTCTGCCCAACGGATCGTGCATCGTCACGACGCAGACGGATTGCGATGACCAATGCGGGAACTACGGCGGCGATGGTACGGATTGCGTGGGTACTCTCTGCGCGTTCCAGCTTCGGCAAGCCTGTTGCCTGCCGACCGGCGGATGCGTGGACCGGATCCCGTGCGTCTGCCTTCAGCTTGGTGGAACGCCCCAGGGGGCCTTCACGCGGTGTTTGACTACGCCCTGCCTAGCGCCGCCTGACCTTGAGCAGCAGCAGTAGAAAACGGACGCCGATTCAACACGTGGAGCTGGCGGGCACAGCTGTGCCCGCCAGCCCCGTAGTTTGCCCAGCGAAGATGGCAAACTCCGTCCCCGGAGGGAGCGATTCCCTGGGCCCATCCAGGGATCCTGAAGTGCCACTTTGAGTTTCGTCCAGGGAAGCCGGACGAGACAATCCCGTCGTTCTGCGCGAACAGGTCGGGCGATCAGCCGAACGCGAACATACCAGACGCGTGTCGACGACCGGCAGGGAATTGCCCTGTCCCCGCCTTCTCCTGAGGAACGGTCACCCTGGGCGGTCCCTTTGGCCCGTGGCCGGCAACGCCGGTCCGCAGCTCACAACGACATCGGTGAGTGCGCGGCGGGAGGAACCCACAGAGGAGGACGCAGACACCGAGTGGCCTTGCCTGGACAGAACCAGCCACCTATACTTCGCGTCGAGTGTAGCCGTGGTCACGGCCCGCAGGGCTGGCCGGCGTTGGATGGATTGCTTTGACTCGGAAAGACGGAATGAAACGATCTCTTTGGCAAAAGGCCAAGATGAAACTCGCCGTCCTCGGCGGCGCGGGATTCCTGTTAGGTGCCCTACCGGGGGATCTGGGATGCACTTCGTTTTTTGCAAATGCAGGGCTAAGCTCGCTTGACCTCTGCTTCTTGCTGAATTGCAACGATGGCGCGCTCGGTGGTTTGGTGAACTTCTGCTCGCCAATCAACTTCACCAGCTTCGTCACAGGCAACGACGACGCCCAAGGCGCAGCTGGCGGCTTCCTTGAAGACTGCCCATAGCGGCAGATGTCGCGTGTTGAATGAGACGGTGCCATCGCGGTCCAGGTTCGATGGTCTGCGGGAGAAAAAGTGAATGCGATCAGGAATCAAGAGAACTGTGCGACGGGTGATGTTGGCGGCGTTTGTTCCTGGAGCAATGCTCTACGGGTCGTTTCTTCCGTCATGTGAGTCGCTTTTGACAACATTCAATCCGTGCGGCACGCTGTTGGGGTTCTGCGCCGAGGAGGACATAGACTTGCTCTTCGCATCGATCCCCGATTTCGACCTTGACCCGACGTGTACGATCCCGTTTGCAACCGGCAACGGTTGTGCGGGCGGGCCGATCCTGCCCAATCCAGGCCCACGGCCATAATCGCTGTAGCCGGAGGAACGATTGGTGGAATACACGAGATTTCGGCGTCTGGCGCTTCTATCATTGGTCGGTGGCGTTCTCGTGCAGTTTGGAGGTTGCATCGGCTCGCTTATTCCAGCGGCGCTGGCCACGGGTGAGCAGGTGTTTCTTTCGGGGCTGTTGAGCAGGCTGCTGTAGATACAATATGTCATTTGCCTCGGCTGTGGAGCGGGGGCGAATTGACGGGGGCGAATTGGGTTCGACCGGGCGAGTCGAAGGGAGAGCCGCGTGCCGAGGTTGTCAGTTGGCCTCGTAAAACCGCTGACACAAAGAATACATGCCAACACTCCGTTGCGCATGGCTGCGTAAGTAGCGTAGCCCGTCTTGCTGCCGACGCCCACTAGGCGGCCGGACGACGATAGTGGGCTGGCTGGGATGTGACACCGGACCGCATCTCGGCGAGAAAACAGTCTGGTTTGCCAACCCCGGAGCCTGCCGATCGGCGCCGGCAGCGGCGAGAATTAAATGATCAGGCTACGCACGTAGAAACTCTCTCCAAGCCGCCACGGGACGGGGGTTCGATTCCCCCCGCCTCCAGTTGTAAGTCGTTTGTTGGCAATCGCTTACGGCGCTACGATTTCGGATACCCAGTCAGTCCCCAGCAAACGGCTATTCTCCGCGCCGAAAAACCGCGTTTCCAGCTTCCAATCGACGGGCGGGGGGATTCGTTCCCCCATCCTACTGGACCATTCGAGACCATCGAAGACTGACGAAGTCAGGTGACCGCCGTGTCACCGCCGGGCTCGGCTAGAGCCCAAGCGGGCGCCCTCATACGACTTCGGGCCCGGCGGTACCGAGCCTCTCGTTCGTCCAGAAGATTCCCGCGAGGACATAGAACGGGAATCTCAGCCCCAATCGTAGTTGGCTCCATGAGCGCGCCCGGTTCACGGCTCGCACGTGCCAGCCTAGCGGCACTTTCGGCGTCTGGTTTGAGTTAAGTCCGGGCCAAGAAATCCCCGGACCACGTTAGAGCCCGCGTTCGGCGATTCCCACGGCGTACCGCTGCAGGGCGCGTATTCTCTTCGGCGAGCATCGCGGAACTCCTGCCCACAGCGGGTTTGATGGACGCGGGCTGAGGGCAGAATCCCCCCCGCCCCTGCTGATTGGCGAGCATTGTCCGGCCGGATCGATTGCCGCTTGCTATTACTAGCCCAAGTTGAACAGTTACGGAGTTTGAACGGCCCGGAGGATAGCGCCATGGCCGTTTTGGGGTAGAAGTCGTGACTACATTTGGGTGACCTTGTCGATTCGACGCAAACGCTGGGGTAGCGTGAGGCCGAGGCGGT
>JAJDDU010000533.1 GCA_029260155.1 Phycisphaerae bacterium
GACGGCCGTGACCACGCCGCCGCCCAGCAGGGCGATCTGCAAGAACCCGCGCGTAGCCGCCGACGCGCGCGTGGTCGCTTCGCGCCATGCCACGGGATTCTTCCATACGTGCTTGGGCTTCCTGCGACGCTCGCCGGCCTCCCGCCGCAACAGTCGCGAGACTACGTTGCCCCAGAACCCGGCTTCCGAGTCCTTTGCGCGACGCACGAACAAGGCTGCCACGGCAGTGAGCATGAACGACAGGAACAGCGTGAACAGGACGTACGCCCGGTGCGGGCTTACTAGGCAGAACTGCGCAAGAGCGCCATAACTGCCCAGCGCCGCAGTGTCCGGCGCGGGCACTCGATTGAGCGCGACGTCGAGCGCCAAGAACGGGTGAAAGCACGCCAGCCAACTGAGTCGCTGGCCGTCGACGTTCATCGGAGCCTCTTCGATCCAAGTGCCATCCCACCGGCCCAGTGCGTACACCGCAAGCATGTAGAACGCGATCATCAGAAAGAACGAGAAAATCGTGCGCCGCGTACCCACGCGAATCATGCTGATGCTGATGGCCAGCGAGCCGGTGATGATCGCTGTCGAGCCGGCGATGGCGACGCTCCGCAGAATCTGGGTCAGTGTGACGCCTCCGTAGATCATGGTGATCAGAAAGATCGGAAGCCCCGCAAGCAGCAGCACGAGGAGGAAGTACAGCCGGCTCATCAGCGAGCCAAGAACAATCTGCGCATTGGAAAGCGGCGTGGACAGAAGGATGTTGAAGGTCTGCGCGTCGCGCTCCTGCGTGATTGCTCCAGCCGTAAAAACAGGGGCAAGAAAAGACATCAGGGCCAGTTGTGTGATCGACGCCCACATGAAAACCGTCGAGGCGTTTTTGGCCAAGTCCGACAGCGTCGAAGCCGATCCGCTGAAGTCAGCCACCATGGCAACGAGCACTACAAAGAGCAAGACCCCCAGATACCCGACGCGCAGCCAGAGATGCCGCACCCGCCGCGATCCGCCATGTACCACGCGCAGCAAAATCGGGTTGGCCGGCACCAGCCGCCAAAACCAAAGCCACAATCTAGCGAGAACGTCGTTCACAGTACGGTCAATAATCCAGCGTCAGTGGTGCACACCATCGTCATTCCGAGCGAAGCGAGGAATCTAGCTGCGTACTGGGCAAGATACTTCGCTGCGCTCAGCATGACGGACAATAGAATACGCTCGCCATGAAGATCAACGCGGCTACTGCACAAGCCCCTTGGTCAATCGCATGAACGCCGTTTCCAGATTCACCTCTTCCTCCTTGATTTCGCGGATCTTGAAGTTGTTGCTCACTAGAGAGGCCGCAATGTGCGAGAAGTCGTGCGTCTCGTCGTCCATTTCCACGATCAAACCACCGTTCTGCTCTTCGATGCCGCGAACGCCTTTGACTTTCTGCAGCATTAATGCCGCTAAGTCCTGCTGCTCGGCAACACGGACATGCACCTTCGTAGCCAATCTGGCCCGCTTGACGATGTCCTCGATCGGCCCGTGGTACAGCATCTGGCCATGCTCGATGATGCCGATCGTCGTACACAACTCCGCAAGCTCATGCAGAATGTGCGAGCTGATAACGATCGTCTTGCCCATGTTGCGCAGCTCTTTGAGCAACTCGCGAATCTCGATCCGCGCCCTCGGGTCCAGTCCACTCGCCGGCTCGTCCAACAGCAGCACACGCGGGTCGTGCAGCAGAACGCGGGCAATGCTCAGTCTCTGTTGCATCCCGCGAGACAGCGAATCGACCAGGGCATCGCGTTTATGCGTCAGATCGGTTAGCTCGAACACGTCGCCGACGATGCGCGTGCGCTCCTTGCCCGTGATGTTGTACGCACTGGCGAAGAACTCCAAGTACTCCTGAACGACCATGTCCTCATACGCACCGAAAAAGTCGGGCACGTAGCCAATGAGCGGGCGAATCTTGCGCGACTCGTATCCGATCACCTGGTCGCACACGCGGGCCTCACCCCACGTGGGCTGAAGCAGCGTCGCCAGGATCTTAATCGTGGTCGTCTTGCCCGCACCATTGGGACCGATGTACCCGAAGCATTCGCCGTCTTGAATCTGAAGATTCAGATTGTCCAGAGCAACGAGCTTGCCGTAACGCTTGGTCAGATTAATGGTTTGAATGATCACGGTTGTTCGGTAGTCCTTTGTGCCTGTAGACCGTCCGTATTGAGAGGAATCAGAATTCGATACATGGTCATTGCCGCCGACGGTGACACTGCACGGTAGGCTCCGTCGCCGCCGGTGCAGAGCGTCACCGGACCGGGATTGGTTGAAAACCCGATGAACAACGCCGTCCTCGTGTCCACAAAATGACTGACATCCAAATGCCTGAAGCCGTCGGCGGTGAACGTCGAAGCAAAGCCCATACGCGGCATATTGGGCTCGATCACCGGCAGGTACTCCGAAAGAAGAGACGTCAACAGAAGACTGATTTCACGCGGCGGTAGATCGCGGAGAAACTCGTGCCTGCCAAACGTGTCCGCCATCGTGTTAAACGATTTCGTACACCCGGACAGAAACCGATCCAAGTCGTATTTGTCCTCTTTGTCGTCGTTCTTGTTCCATTCAGCGAAGTTGAGCGGCGCGCCGCTCCCAGCCTCATAGAACAACTCGCCAGGCTGGCACGATGCACCGTCGGCCAGTGGCGGAAGCGGCAGAATGTACATCCTGTCTGCCCGGTTGCCAATCTCCCCCGCGTCTTCTACGAGGTATATGTCTTGCGCCGCGTAGATCAAGAAGCAGCGATGAAGATCGGCGCCGAGTGTGTTCGTAATGGTGCTGGAACCGCTAATCCGTACGTCATACCTATTCTGGCGATTGGGCCGAATGACCTGGAGGTCCGCAGCAAGTCGACCGGGCATGTCGCCATGCCAACGGGACTCAAACTGCTTGACCGTCCCGCGAATCGGAACGCCAACCAACTCCGCACGCGAAGGGCCTAGCTGATATCGCCCGGGGTCCACGAATGTAGCGCCCGTTCCAAACACATTCGTGGATGGCAGAGGTTTCAAAAAGCAACTCGAGAGCGATGGCGTTGTCACCTGCGGATAATCGTCCGGCGCCCACACGTCAAACATGCCGAACATGCTTGTCTTGAGCCCGAAGTAGGCCGTCGCGTAAGCAGCATTCTCCCCTGCCTCCCCGTCCACCACCGACAGTTGCATCATCGTTTTTCCAACGCCGCCCCGAACCGCCTGCACACCGATCACCGTCAGCGCAATGGCCGCGATCGAGGTGACCGCAAAGATGCTCCAACTGTGCTTCTGCCATTGCTTGCGCTTGAGAAACTGCCAAGCACCAGCAGTGGTGAGTAGCACATATCCAAATGCCAGCGCCATCGCTGAAACAAGATACAGAGCCCCGATCTGGGAGAACCCCACCCAACTGTCCACGTGCGCAAAGAGCCGCTCCTCCTGCCCGCCCGCTTCCTCTCTGGCATCCCGCAATTCGAGCGTGCGCTTGAAGAAACGCGCGGTGTCTCCGTTTTCGCTGAGAAGATCGCGCAACGATGCAGCCACAAACACAACGCGACCGCGCCCCACACGAGTGCGCG
Organism: Phycisphaerae bacterium; assembly: GCA_029260155.1. Classification (GTDB taxonomy): domain Bacteria; phylum Planctomycetota; class Phycisphaerae; order UBA1845; family UBA1845; genus OFTM285. Next base: position 3,578 of record JAJDDU010000533.1, read on the forward strand.
CAACAAGCGGCCACCCTGCAATGGCGGGTTTGTCGTCCCGCGCCAAGGGCGTATAGTTTCGTGCGACCGAAACGCCCTCGATCCCTTCGCTTTCTTTGTCCACCGAAACGACAACCGTCGCGCCAGGCCGGAGGGTGCACTCCGCCGTGGGAACCGGTGGGGCGCCGGAACTCTCCTCCGCTAGCGGGAATCCGAGGAACCTCCGCCGCAATCGCCGGAACGCAGTTCGGTTCTTGACCGGACCGATCCGCACCGGCAGCACCGAGGCCAGCGCTGTGGTTCGCGCTACCGCATCAGCAGTCTTGCCAGCCGCGATCATGAGCAAGCCGCCCTGCCTAGTCCATTCCAAAAGCGCATCGAGTTGCGCCGGAAGCAGCTCGCTAGGGTCAGCCTCATCCCAAACCACCGCGTCGACAACGTCCAGGCCAAGCCAACGAGACGGCAGGTCTTTGGGCGCGATATGGGCAACCCGAATGGTCCGGGCGAACTGATCCGCCGCCTCGGCGGCCTGCGTGAATGCAACCTTCCCCGCGGTGCGCGAGGACACCGACAGAATGAGAAAGCTATCGGCCGACAGTGCTTCCGGCGGCTCACTGGGTGTCAACGTCCATGACGGACCGTCCCCCGTCTCCACTTGCACACGCCGGTTGTCACTGTCCAGGACCTCGACGGCGAACGCGTTGCTTCGCTGGCTGGGTGGGTTGGCCGTCACGTACAGCGTGTAGGAGCGCAGCCCGCTATCGGGAAGGAGTTGCACCTTCTGCATGTCGTAACACAGGTCTCCGTCCTTGTCCGGCTGGGAAATGCGGACCCAGCCGTCGAACGCGGTCTGCCCGGTCACGGTAAGGTCTACGATGACAGGCACCCAAGATCCGATCCGAATCATGTCGCGACCCTGCACCGAACCGCCCACCGACGGATACCCGACACGCACGACCTTTCCGTCCACGCCACCACTCGCCGCGACGGCCGACAACGAGAGAATCAAGATGATGCGCGCCGAGCTTGTCATGAGTAATTCAGATCGGTGTTCCCGTTCGTGTAGTGCGCCAGTCTATCAGGTTCAAACACAGCCACAACCACAGCCGGAACAGCCGGCGGAGCTCGTGGCGATTGCGGACTTCCATGATACAATACGCCTTGCCCGTTTGCGCGGGCGCAGAGCGAAAGGACGAGCGTGCATTCGATTGCGATCGGGACATCGGGCTGGTCTTACAAAGACTGGGATGGCGTATTCTATCCCAAGGGCGCTTCTTCGAGCGTATACCTCAGCCACTATGCCGAGCGTTTCGGCATTGTTGAAGTCGACTCGACCTACTACCGCATTCCGTCCGCGCGCATGGTGTCGGGGTGGACCCAGAAGACACCGGACACATTCCGCTTCGCAGTGAAGACGCCGTCGGTCATCACGCACGAGAAAGTGCTCGTCGACTGCGATCCCGAACGCGACGAGTTTCTCCAAGCCCTGCAACCGCTCGACCACAAACTCCACTCGATTCTTCTCCAGTTCGGCTACTTTAACAAGAACAAGTTCGCGAATCCCGGGTTGTTCTTTGATCGGCTGGACGATTTCCTACATCGTTTTCCCCTGCCCCGACAGGTTGCAGTCGAGATTCGCAACAAATCTTGGCTGTGCGACACGTTCTTTCAATTGTTAAAAGGCCATGGCGTTTCGTACGCCCTGACCGAACACGTGTGGATGCCACCCGTGGAGCGTGTGCTCGATTCGTTCGATTGCGTGACCGGCGACTTCGTCTACCTGCGGCTCATCGGCGACCGCAAGGGCATTGAAGAACTGAGCACGACGTGGGACAAGACCGTCATCGACCGTAAAGCCAGGATCGCCTCAATCGTGAAAGCGTTGGCCGGGATCGTTCCCCAGGCCGACATCGTCGTATTCATCAACAACCACTTCGCCGGTCACTCCCCAGCGAGCTGCGCGGAGTTCGTCGCCGCCATGGAGGCTGAGGGGATCGCATTGGAGAACCAAAAGTGAGTTCGGATCGAATCAAATCATCCAGCGGCGAGCCGGCTATCCGCGTCGTCATGATGCCCCGCGACACCAACGCAGCCAACACCATCTTCGGCGGCGTGCTGCTAAGCTACATTGACCAAGCCGGTTTCGCCGAAGCCCGCAGGCAAGCCAAACATCGCTACGTCACCGTAGCCATGCACGAGGTCAAGTTCCACGAGCCGGTCTTCGTCGGCGACGTGGTGAGCTTCCACTGCCGGACCACCAAGATCGGCCGAACATCGCTCACAGTGAGTATCGACGTCCACGCCGAGCGTTTCGAGGGCGGACAAGTCGTCAAAGTCACCGAAGCCGAAGTCGTCTTCGTCGCCACCGACAACAACGGCAACCCCATCCCCGTCCTTTCAGATTGAACAGCAACGAGAGTGAATATGAGCCGCAAGGACTTGATGCTCGGAATCGCCACTCTGTCGTCCTGTCTGAGCGGATGTGACCTAGCCCAAGTTGAACAGTTACGGAGTTTGAACGGCCCGGAGGATAGCGCCATGGCCGTTTTGGGGTAGAAGTCGTGACTACATTTGGGTGACCTTGTCGATTCGACGCAAACGCTGGGGTAGCGTGAGGCCGAGGCGGT
>JAJDDU010000534.1 GCA_029260155.1 Phycisphaerae bacterium
CAGAGCTTCCACGGGCGCCGCGCGTGCAGCCAACTGAAAAACGACCACATCGCACCCGCGAGCAACATAAACAGCGTAGCGTACGTCTCGGTTGTGATCGCCGAATGCCAGAACAAGTGGCCGGTGAGAAAGACGAACGAGCAGATCCCCGCAGCCACCGGGTGCACGCCCGTGCGAAGCTGCAACAGCGTCAGCACAGCCACAACACCCAACGCGAACACGGCGTTGGCAGCCGACACGATCAGGTACGGCTCGACCGGCAACGTCAAGCACAACGCGCGAAAAAGCGTAATGACCCCCGCTTGCCCCGGCGGATGACCAACCCCACCCACCGCAGCCGTTAGTTGCACTTCGCCCGGATCCCCGAGCATCGGAGCCCATACGACGCGGGGCAGCAGCACGGCCGCAGCCACCACCATCGTACAGATCAGACCCGCCGCTCGCGCCCGATCCAACGGCAACCAAAGCTCTGCGTCCTTCGCAGTCGAAAGCGACGCCTTCTCAACTTTCAACTTTCGCTGTCCGGCTGCACCTCCGCCGAAGTCGGCGAGAGTTTTTGAATCCGCAACTCCGCTTTGCCGAGCACCTTGCGGCAGTGGGCCACGAGCTTCATGCCCTCCGCATACTTCTCGATGGACTCCTCAAGCCCAACCTCGCCACGCTCAATCTCCTCGGTCAGCTTTTCCAGCCTGCCCAAGGCCTCTTCGAACTTCAGTTTCCGCGTCTCTTCACCCATGACTAATCAAACATCTCCCGCTGCTGCCGGTTGATCACGCGACTCTCGAACAAGCCCTCAGCCGTCTCCGTCACGACCGTCTCACCATCGGCTAGCCCATCCGGCGTGCGAACAACATCCCGCCCCTTCTTCCGCCGCGTGATGCTGAACCCACGGCGTAATGTACGCTTGTGGCTCATCGCGTCGAGGCGCGTCGCCAACGCATCGACCTTTTCCGCGACAAGTTCCAGCCTATGAGCCGGCGAAACAGCTGCGAATCGCTCCAAGACCCGCCCCATCGCTCGCTCACACGACACATTGCGGCGAAGCGCCGTCCACCGCAAGCGGCTCACCATTTCCGAGAGCTTTTGCCGACTTCCAGCCAAGTACACTTCCGGGCGAATCGCCTGCAACGAAACCACGATCTCGCCAACACGCCGATCCGCGCGATGTACCGAATGCGTCATCGATCGGCTCAGACGCGTAAGCAACTCGTCAACTGTCTGCTCACGATGCCGCACAAGTGTCAGCGGATCGTGCCACAAAGCACGCTGCGTCAGGCCATCGAGACCTGCCCGCGATAACGCAGCCCGATACCCCACCAACCGCGCAATCTGACCACCGACCGACGCCAACCGCGCGAGCACTTCCTCACGCTCCGGCACGACCAACTCCGCCGCCGCGGTCGGCGTGGCTGCACGAACGTCCGCCACAAGATCGCTGATCGACACGTCCACCTCGTGACCGACCGCGCTGACAACCGGAATCCGGCTGGCAAAGATCGCCCGCGCGACCGCCTCTTCATTGAACGCCCACAAGTCCTCGATCGATCCGCCGCCACGACCTACAATCATGCAGTCGATCCCGCCCAGCGATTCCCGCCTGTTATTCAGATCACGTACCGCGCTCGCGATCTCCCCAGCGGCCGACGGCCCTTGAACCGTCACGGGATAGAGCAACACCTCCACGGCGGGCCACCGACGCTCAACCGTTTGCAGGATGTCGCGAACCGCCGCCCCCGTCGGGCTGGTGACCACGGCGATGCGTTCCGGAAACCTCGGCAGCTCCTGCTTCCGCTCGCGTGCAAACAGCCCCTCCTTCAGCAACTTCTCGCGAAGCTGCCGAAACTTCAACTCCAACGCCCCGATGCCCTTCGGTTCCAGCCGGCGGACATACAGTTGATACCGCCCACTGCGTTCGAAGACGTCCACCTGCCCCGTCGCGATCACCTCAAGCCCGTCGACCAAATCAAATCCGAGCTTCGCAGCCACCGTCCGCCACATCACGCACGACAACTCGCAGTGCTCGTCCTTGATGACGAAATAGAGATGCCCGCTCGAATGACGCTTGAAGTTGCTGATCTCGCCCAACACATGCACGGTCCGTGGTAGCCCCCGCTCAAGCGAACGCTTCACCAGCGCGGTCAACTGCGTCACCGTGAGGGTCGCGTCACCACGATGTTCCACGCGCTCCTCGGGCGGCACGCGAACACGATCAGGATCAAACGGCGGTCTCGTCATGACGACATGATAGGCTGTCACCCGCCAGTCGTCAGTCCCCCGTTTGGCGGCGACCCGCAGGGGAGCGCGTTTCCCGACGAGACACACACTATTCCCTGGAATCGAGCATTTCGTTTCGGTACGATATCGTCAGGCACTCAAAGAAGGAGACCATCCAATGACGAACAAGCATCTCCAGCCCATGGCCTGCATGCTGGCCGTCTCGTGCATCACGCCTGCCGCACACGCCCAATCCGGCCAACCAGAAGCGCCCGGTGCCGACATGGCGTTCGCTTCGATTCCGAACGCTCAAAACTGGACAAACGGACAAGCGGTCGATGGCATCCTAGCCTATTCACTCGCCGACGTCGCTTGCAACATCGGCACCCAACCGCTGGATTGGTTCGTGGGACCCAATCCACGTCACCCGGTGATGGCCCAGAACATGTACCGACTTCTCGATGGCCGTTTCGAGCAAATCGGCCAGAGCTGGCTGAAGCACGGTTTCTGCGCCATACAGCAGGATTTTTGCCAAACGTGCGCGCCGGCGTGCGGCGGATGCTGCTCCCAGCTCGGAGTGGGCTGCTCGGATCCCTACAGCGCATCGCGCAACGGTCAGTGGAGCAACCTGGGGCCAAGGCACGAGATCAACGCCCACCTCGGGACCAATCTGGGCAACCACGCATTCGCCGAGGGCAACACGACGATTCGTGGCCGCATCCAAGTGCATGTGAGCGACCTGAAAGACCCCGGCGCAACGTACTACGCCGAGGGGCACTACGTCGCTCAAGACGACGCCCAAGCCGGCGACATGACCAACGACAACAACAACGCGTCATGGCGTGCATTCGATTTCAACGAGTTCTTCAGCGTCGTTTTCTCAGGGGACACGCATCGCGAAGAGATCGCCATGTTCGCCTGGAAGGAAGCAAACCCACACGTGACCATCACCCACGTCGATGTTCCCAACGAAGGCCGCTTCACCTTGGGCTACCGGGTCAGCGGCAACGGTGACGGCACATGGCACTACGAGTACGCCCTCCATAACCTGAGCTCGGACCGTTCAGCCGGTTCGTTCACGGTGCCGGTGGGACCCGGCGCGGTCCCGCAGAACATCGGCTTCCACGACGTGGACTACCACAGCGGCGAAGTCTACTCCCTCACCGACTGGACCGTGGCTCATGGTGACCAGACCCTTGCCTGGGCAACGGAAACCTACCAACAGAACGAAAACGCCAACGCTTTGCGCTGGGGCACCTTGTACAACTTCCGCTTCGACACCGCCACACCACCGCAGCAAGGCGGCGTTGAGATCGGCTTGTTCAAACCGGGAACGCCCAATGCGATAACGGTCGAAGCCCTAGCCCAAGTTGAACAGTTACGGAGTTTGAACGGCCCGGAGGATAGCGCCATGGCCGTTTTGGGGTAGAAGTCGTGACTACATTTGGGTGACCTTGTCGATTCGACGCAAACGCTGGGGTAGCGTGAGGCCGAGGCGGT
>JAJDDU010000535.1 GCA_029260155.1 Phycisphaerae bacterium
TTCGGCGTTCGTTTCCCCGCAAGTGCATCCACTGTCTTAAGGAGTCTCCGCTGGAGATTCACCTGATCATCTTTGGTGACAAATTGCCAAGGCGGGACTCCTTCCACCGCAAGGAGATCGAAACGAAGGCGCTGGGGCGACTGGATCAGATGATTCGTGCGCACCAGACGCACTGGTTCGATCGGTTGGAGCCCATGTCCGTGTTGCCGCCGCCGTACTGCAACCCGTTTCCGTACTTTGTCTGCCAGACGTGCAGCACGGTTGGTGCGATTACGGCGCACGTGCTGACGCACGAGGGCGACGAGCGATGCCAGATCGCGATTTCGAATCTGGATGTGGCCGTCGCGTTCTTCCGCAACAACGGCGGCGAGCATGCGTCCGGATTCCGTCGCTTGGTCGAGGCGGCCGAGCGCCAGCGTGGTGACCGTTGGCGGCGGCTTTCGTTTCCGGTGCGGACGCGCATTTCGACGTGGTTCAATCTCTCCGACGGCGAGCGGTTTCTCGGGTACTTCGCCGACTCGGATTTCTCGCGGGCTGAGACGGGCAATGCGGGCGTGGTCCTCACGAACAGCCGGCTGATCTACAAGAAATACAGCACAACGCGGGAGTACGTCGTCAAGACCGGCGGCAATCTCGCGATCGAAGCCGACCGGAAGCTTGCCGCGATTCGCATCTCGCAATCAGGCGCGCGCGACGCAATGCTGCACGCCAGCCCGCACGCCGCCAGCCGATTGGCTAAGGCGCTTACCGAACTCAAGCATCCCTGGAAGGTCAAGGTCCACACCAAAGACGCAGCCTCTGGTTAACGCGGAGACGGGTGACCCATGTCTTTAGACGGCGGGACTCGCCCACGTGATTAACCAGTTTCGCACACGCTTGCTCCTCGCTACCTCCGTCGGCGCCGCGTGAGCAAACTGCCGAGCGCGAGCAGGGCGAGCGCGCCGGGCTCGGGGACGTGCGTGAACATGAAATCGGTGTTGACATCGAACCGAAACAGTCCGACCGGTCCAGCGGGTACGCTGCCGGCTCCACTCATCTCGCTGCTGATGCGGATGATGTCCCCTTCTTGACCCGAGAGGGTCATGTGCTCAAGGCCGACTACCTTATCCTCCTCGGTGAACGCTATCAGATCTTCCCCGGCGCTGACGTTTTCGACAACGATCGTGCTGCGCCCAGAGTAGAAAGCTGACAGTTGGACGCGCTGAAAGGCGGACCAGTCCAACTCGTCCGCGGGCATGGCGAATTCAACGACCGACATGAACGACCCTTCGGATGTCCCACCGGGGCGGTCACCGTTGGGGTCGAATGACGGAGTGTACGACGCTCGGAAATTGAGGGACACGATCATGATGTTGTCGTCGATCCCGATCACTGATCGCCCCGACGCATCGGCGTCGGCGACCATAGCGGGTGGCGAGTTGATGGTTCTATCGAGCGCCAAAAAGCGAACGCTAGTATCATCAGGCCCGGTTTCGGCCTCGGAATCATGTACCGGTGGTCCGCCATCAAAGACACTCGCCCACCCTTCGCCCGATGCGGCGTGCGCGAAGTCCCAAATCGTCCCCGCGCTTCCTGCGCTGGGGCACAACACTCCCAGCAATATGGCGATGAATAGTGTTCGTCGCATTCTCTCTCCTAGTCCCCGTCAGCCCTCACCAATCATACCAACATGCCGGTGCGTTTGTTCGCCCATTCACGCCGAAAGCTCCCGAAAATGCGCGGGAACGAACAAATTGTCCGCTCCCGCGCCGCTTTAGGTTATTCGGAACTTCCTACGGAGTGTCGCCGCCTGCGGGCACTACGCTCGGCGTCACCGGGTTGACCTCGATCCGCCACCTTCAATATCATGACTCTCTGGCTCGGATCAGGATTGTTCTACAGAGCAACTACGTCCCCGTTTCGACCCAAGACTATCTACTTCCTATTTCGCCCCCCCCCCAATGAGAGACACTACATGCATTGCCAGTCCATTGCCCACTTGTCCCTGTGCGCACCCGCTCCTCGTCCGAAGTACGCGAGGCCTAAGTCGCCCCACATCCAACGGTGTTTGTAGTCGCTGTCGATCTGGAACACGTACTCTGGGTCACACGCGTCACCCGGACGGGCCAAGGATACTTCGTTTTGCACGGTGAATGGCCACCCCCCAATCTTCGTTCCCTGGTGGCTAACAAACTCGCTCGCACAGTAATCGTCCACCAAGGAATCCGGAGAGTCCGGGGGGAGATGGTCGAATGTCGGGTAATCGTCTTCGATCAGTTCCCAATGCCCAGGCAATGCGTGGATTGTGCTGCCGTGGTCAGGCTCAACGACGGGTACCAGATTCTCAAGTGCCGGCGAAGCGCGGAGAAGCCATCCTTCACCCGGCACTCCCTCCGGCATGTAGAAACTCGAGCCTCCATTGTCGGTCTCTGCCAGATGTCCGGGATTGACGAAAACGCGAATAATCGCAATATCATTCAGGGCGGTCGGTCGGAATGGTAAGTCGCGGACTACCACTTGGAGTAACGGCCACATCAAACGCCCGTTGTATGCAGGCCAGCTTTCCCCCGCTTCACTGAATGTCATTCGCCCGAACCACGAGGTGGCCGAATTGCTAGATGCTCCGAGAGGATCCAGCACGAGGCGGCTCGCCTTGCGCACCAGGCGCTTCCTCCACCGTTCGATTTGTTCCATGGTTTGCACCTTCGTGGGTCTTCGCTGTGATGCTCGACGAATCGTCGCTACGCCGTCGCATGTGATGACACGATCGCGCGCGACCCATTCCTTCCTTTCTCAATCGCCACAGATACGTAGGGAACTATCTACGTCCCCGTTTCGACCTCTATCTACGTCCCCGTTTCAGCCTCCTGCGTCCCCGGTTCGACTGCCGGTTTGCACGGTTTCCGGGGGAATTTCACGGATGGCTACACCGCTCAGTACTGGGCGTCTACTTTGTCTTCTTCTTTTCCGTTTTCTGTTTCCGTTTGTCCTTCGGAGTAAGCTTGGTCTTCTTCTGCTGTTCCTTCTTGCCCTTGTCTTTTTTTCCCGTATCACCCATATCTGTTTCTCCTTGCTTGAACCGACATCTCAAGAGTGGAGTCTGCTCAGCGACGTCACCAAGCCTCCTCATCGTCATCATACCAGATCGCCCGCAAGTTGGGGATTACTACATCCTTTGGCCACAGACCCCCCGTTGTTGGTCGATGTTCTCCCGTGCTTCTTCTTCCGGCGTTTTCACCGCGGCAGCATCTTCTCACAATCGACCACAGTACAGGCAGAATGGCGGCCAACGTGATCCAAGCCACCGTGGCCAACCGTCCTAGTGGGTGAGGGCCACCCGTCCTATCTTCTTTTAGAGGTGACGCCGATCTAAGTCCTTGCAACGGTCGAACAGTGCGCGGGCGGTGGGGGCTTGCACCTCGCGGACGAGCCACTTGGTTTCCGCGAAGCACTCGGATGGCGACGAGGTTATCTGCGTTGCGCGTGACAACGCTTGCTGTAGGACGGCATTGTCGTCGACGACATCGTCAATCAGTCCGAAACTACGGGCCTCCTCGGCGGGCAGCAGTTCGCCGGTCAGCAGCAGTCGCTTGGCACGCCGTTCGCCGACCTGACGAATGAGCAACGGCATGACCACGGGCGCCGTCAAGCCGCGTCGGATCTGCGGGTAGCCCACGCGGGTTGACCGGGCTGCGATCACGAAATCACAGACGCCCATCAGCGCTGCGCCGCCGGCAACGGCATCACCGTTTACGGCTGCGACGATCGGTTTGGTGGCTGTGTAGATGTCGTGGAGCAGTTCGTAGAAGACGTCGGGCGTTACCGCGGTACGTCTGCCGGCGGGGAGTTCGTCGAGATCAAGTCCCGCGCAAAACGCCGGCGGCGCGCCGGTGAGCACGACGGCAGTGGTCGTGTCGTCGCTCATTGCCACTGCAACTTCTCGCCGCAGCGCATGCATCAACTCGCTCGACAGCGCATTTCTCTTGTGCGGTGCGTTCAGGGTGAGAAGAACAGCACCGTTGGCGGTTTCCTTGAGCAACGTATCGGGCAAGGGGCATCTCCATATTCGCCTGCCTCCGGTCGGGAGGGTTGAGCGCGTAACGAGACTGGATACGATACCGAAAACCGGAGTAACAGCTATGGGTGACATACGAGTTTGTGAAATGGCCCCGCGTGATGGGCTGCAATCGCTGGACCGAGACCGCTTGGCCTCGACGGAATCGAAGGTGGCGCTGATTGATGCGTTGAGCGATGCGGGTCTGGATTTTATCGAGGTCGGCTCGTACGTGAGCGCGCGGGCCGTGCCGCAGATGGCTGATACGTCGCGCGTTTGCGACGGGGTGCGAAGACGGGCGAATGTTGAATATGCGGCGCTCGTGCCGAGCATGAAGTACTACGAGCCGTTTCGCACGTCGGGGTTGACGACGCTGGCGCTGTTCGTTTCATCGACCGAGGCGTATTCGCAGTTCAATCTTCGGCAGACGATCGCGGAGTCGATGGTGTCTGCGGGCGACGTTGCGCGGGCGACTCTGGCGGACGGCTTTCTGTTGCGCGCTCATCTGTCGGCGGTGTTTCAGGACATCGACGGTAGTGACACGGATGTGGGCGTGGTGGTGGAGCTGGCGCATCGGCTGCTTGAGATGGGATGTGCACATGTCGCCCTTGCGGACACGAAGGGAACGACGAACCCGAAGCGCGTGCGTGCGGTGCTCGCCCGAGTGGAGCGTGAGGTGGGGATGGAGCGTATGGGTGTCCACTTCCACGACTCGTATGGCATGGGCGTGGCGAACGCGCTGGTCGCGTACGAGTGTGGTGCGCGCATCTTCGACGGGTCTGTGGGTGGGATTGGCGGCACTCCGTTTGCGCAGTCGGCCAAGGGGCCTGGGGGTGGTGGGAACGTTGCCACCGAAGAACTGGTCCACATGTTTGAGGCGATGGGGATCTCGACGGGCGTGGACGTCGATGCGTTACTGACAGCAGGGGCGATGGTCGCGGACATCGTGAAGCGATCAGGAGGCCCGCAGCCGCCGAGCCGACTGCTTCGGTAGAGCAAGTTCACTCCAAGTCTGCCGGTCGGCGGACTACTACTGAGTGAAGTTCTTAAGTTGGAACACCAAATTGGCGTAGTAGGTCGTGTCGAGGCGTTCGAGCCCAGGTTGCGGGCGCGAGTTGTATTCGTGATTCACGCCGAACTTCAGCTTGAAACGATCATCGGTAAACGGCATGAGTAGCGCGGTGTCGAAATCGAGACGGTAGTCGTCGAGCTCAAGGAAATCGGGGCTGTACGTCGTCGCATGCGTGAATTGCAGCCAGGGTGCGAGGTCCAGACGGTAGTTGAGCATGAGGTCGAGGACGGCTTGGTCGTCGCTGACACCGTTGTTGTATGACTCGTGGCGGTATCCGATGCCGACGCCGGTTTTGAGCTCGTGGTCGGACTTCTTTAGCCAATAGTAGCCGCCGCCCACGGCTGCGGTGGACCGCAGGTCGAGATTCTCGAACTCATCGAACTCAAGTTCGACGCGCGTGTACCAATACCATCGGTCGGTGATCGCGTTTTCGTAGCGGATGCCGCCGCGGTACTCGTTGGTCGATCGAATGTCGTTTTGGTCGTAGTACTTGGCGGCGAGGTAGAAGTTGAGGAGATCGTTGTCGGTCTTTCGGGTGACGTCGAGACGTCCGCGCGCTTCCAGCGTTTCAGTGTTTCCCTCGGTGGACGATCCGCCGGCTTCCAGCGTGAAGTTCCACTCGGGAATGAACGCCTTCTTGGCTAGCTCAACTTCGGCTTGCATTGCCAACTCGGCTGGACCCGAGCTACCGACCGGCCAGATCGCGGCGATGTCAGTCGGCTTGACGGCCAATTCGCCCAAGGCGGAGTGCATGACGGATGTGCTTTGATCGGCGGAGACATCGAGCGTTCCTACGAGTCGGTCGCCGCTCTTGAACTCGACGTTCAACTGATTGTCGATGGCGACTGCGGTGATTTTAGTGGTGTCGATTTCGAGTCTGCCAGCCACTTCGGAGACGATGACGATTTTGTCGCCACCCATGCGCTCGATGGTTCCGACGATCTTGCTGCCGTCGGAAGTGAAAACCGCATCGGCCAAGACGGTGCGACCTGCGAGAAGCCCAAGTCCGATTCCGATGATGCCGCGCCACGTGATCAACATGTTGCTTATACCCAAGAACAATCGCGCCGTCGGGCCGCGAGCCGTTGCATGTCCCCGTTTCACTGAACGGCCAATGCTACCTCGAACTGGTATCTTGGCAACCTGGTTCGGACTCCTGTGTGGCCAGTCGGCGCGTGTCGATTCCGGCGGTCTGGATTCAGGTGTGCGTGCCCCATTCATCGTGTCACCGCGCAGCGCGGCGTTTGGAAACGCAGGCGTTCGTTGAGGCAAGGGGCCGAAGGGACGGAGGCATGGAGGGGGCGGAGGGCGCGCCGGAGAAAGTGAAGCGATACTGGAAGATGGGTTCGTTTCGTCAATACGGTTTGCGCGCCGCGTGGCGCAATCGCCGTTTCTGGGCTGTGGGGGGCGTTTGGTGGGGTGATCGGTCGGGTTCGTCTTGCTCATAGCGATTCGTGCTCCGGCGCGCGGGGCGCTGGTCGTGGCGGCGGGGACGGCGCGCAGCGTCCCCGCATGGTGATAACTACGGGGCTGATCTGTGGATCGCGAGATTTCTACAGCCATGCGTGTTTTGGACGTGAGGTCGCGTTTTTTGATTCGGGGCGGCGTGCGGATCGCGGAGGCGGCGGATGAGCGACAGCGGGGGATCGGCGGTGACCACTCAGTGAATCAGGTATGGTGTCCCTCGAACGCCATCAATGCGGTATGATTCGGCCTGCGAACAAGTCACAACCTAAGGTGCGACGATGCAGCTATCACGATACAGGAAGTGGGCCAAGTGGGTGGGGTTGGTGGGCTGTACGACTCTGGCTGCATTCTGGCTGAACGGACCGCGATACATGCATTGGGTCAGCCCTGCAAGCTACTGGCTCATCTCGTTCTGCGACGGGTGCTTGGACATACAACGATTCACATCGTCGTTTGTTGAGAGTTTGCCCTTGAGGCCCGGATTCAGTACTGGTGGGTTTTCAAGTCGCGGACGTAGCGTGCGGCCTTTCGTGGGTAGCAACGCGAACTCCACCCAGATCCTGATCCCCCTCTGGATCCCCTTCATCATCCTCGCCATCCCGACCGCCTTCTTCTGGTACCGCGACCGTCGCCCACCCCCCAACCACTGCCAATTCTGCGGGTACAATCTGACGGGTAACGTGTCGGGGACGTGTCCTGAATGTGGAGAGCGCGTGTGAAGCGACGCGTTTTGATTGTCCTTTCGGCACTGGCGATGGTCGCGGTGTCGGTGTTGTGGTTGCTGAGTTGGCTGAGTCCCTTTGCGTATGCTCGGTGCCTTGCCGACGAGGACACATGGGTCGAAATCGGGCTTGTGGACGGCAACCTGGATATTCTCGTTCTTCACGGCGTGTGCCGCGACCCGTACCGTCAGGAGAGCCACACAGTCTTCGCGGTCGATTTCTTGAAGGGGAGATACGGAATCTCAGAGATACATGCGCAACTTGGCTTTCGTCCTCCGCCCGGTATTCAGAGTCGGTGGTTCATTCTCCCGTTGTGGCTCCTCTATGTTCTTGCGTTCGTCTTGCCCGCGTCGGCGTATGTTCAAGGCCCGATGCGACACAGGTGGCGTCGCGCGAGAGGCCTGTGCGCTTTTTGCGGCTACAACCTCACTGGCAACGTCTCCGGCGTGTGCCCTGAATGCGGAGAGCGGGTGTGATTCGGAAGGCAATCACTTGGCTTCTGTTGTTGTTGGCTGCATCGACAGCAAGCGTCTGGGTGGCCAGCTACTTTGGGCCGATTTGTAAGTTCGGGGACTTTTCAACGCTTGGGCGGTATCAACTCGACTCGCCACAAGGGACGACTTGGGGCGGATTCAACTTCTCAGAGGGGAAACTCTTCTTCGTGTTGGATAGTCGGGATTACTTGGCAGGCGCCTCCAACTCGTTAATGGTTCGGTTGCGAAGTTGGCTGAGTGGCACCTCTCCCCCGCCGACGCGGGCACCAGTGTTCACACCTTCGTCTTCGCGAGTCGTATTTGGAGCTGCCGGTTTCAAAGTCGATTACAGGGTGAACCCGTGGGAACTTGATGGTACTGTGCGAATCCCGCTTTGGATGCTGTTCAGCCTGTTCTTCATCCCGGCCGCGATGCTTCAAGCGATGGGTACTCTACATCGCTGGCGCTGCCGGAATCGCAACCACTGCCTCGCCTGCAACTACAACCTCGCCGGCCTCACCGAACCCCGCTGTCCGGAGTGTGGGATCCAGTTCGACGCCAAAGAAGCATGAGAACGCCCAATGTGCCGCCCACCTCCGGTTCCGGAATCACCGTCACCGTGAAGAAATCGCTTCCCTCATCCAGCGGTGGGGGTGGACCGGGATCGCTAACGAGAAAGTGCATGGGATTGGTCGGCTGCGTCCAGGTTCCGAGTTCGTTCGACGATACTGTCAGCGAACCCAGGTGGAGTCCGTCAGCCGGGATGGGAACGCCGGGCGGGAAGAACTCAGCTGTTTGGGGGTGTGGAAGTGCATCGAATGTAAACCAGATGCTCGGGTCTTGAAACATGTCGGCCCAGTGGTGATCGCTGCTCGTGATCCCGCCGTCCGGACTTGTCACGCTGCCATCGCTATGATCCGTGCCATCAAACGTGTAGCTCCCCGAACCCATTCGCCATTGCTGCCCCTGGGTAGTCGCGATCCAGATGTCGATCGTCGTAGAATCATCGCCGGATTCCGGTGCGCCCAGAACAATTTCCGGAGTTGCTGGGGTCAGGTCGTCATAGCTCTCGTACGTGATGATGGCCACCCCTGCCGAGCCACTCGTCAACGACCCGACGAAACCGCATATGCACAGCACGCGAATCAACATGGATCGTGCCTCCTTTCGACGTGTTCCTGAAGCGACAATCATCGTGGCCATCCGACCGTCGAACTTTGCACGGTAGCGTTGTTGGCGATCATGGATTGACGTACTTTCTGAACAAGCGCGTCAGCCTACGTAACGGGTGCTTTCCGCCGTGCGAAGATCGCGGTCCCGCCAGCCGCCAACAGCAGCACCAGGAACAACGTTCGCCAACCGCTGCGGACGGGAGGATCGGTTGTGGCTAAGTAGCATGGATCGGGGCAGGGGATGTATGCCGCTCACTGTTACCTGTCCGCCTGCGGGAAGCAACACGTCGATGGTCGAACCACTGTCAAAGAGAATCCCCGACTCAAAGTGGTACGACCCGGCGTAGCCGTTTCTGTCCCCAACAGGCACAGATAGTTTGGGCGATGGAGAACCCGCGTCCATCTGAATGAGTTGCAGCGATGTAGGCGTGGACACATCTACCACAAGGTCCGTCAGGACGAATCCGTCGGTGCCGGGGATCGAGGGGACGATCTGGATCTGTTCTGGCCCGGCGGACACCCAATAGCTCACCACGGTCCCTGGAGCCTGCCCAGATGCAACCCCGGCCGACAGCAACACTACCGACGCGACGACGAACAGTGAACGCTCCATGACCGTGTCTCCTGGTGATTTGTGTGACCTGTCACGGGAACGAACTGCCCAACAGATTCGGTAGCCAGCCTACCAACTCTGTCCGCTTGATTCAAACGCCCCCCCCGGTTCCAGGTGCCCGGTGATCCGGTATCATGGCCGGAATGAGCCAGAATCCGCCATCATCGGGACTGTTGCTTGGTGGGTCTGCGAGGAGGTGTCTGTTATGAAGTCGATTCGTCGGGAACTGGAGTTTGAGGTCAAGAGCCGTCGGGCATTCGTCAACATCACGTCGGAGGTGGAGGCGGCCTTGCGGGAGAGCGGAATCGGGGAGGGCCTCTGCTTGGTGAACGCCATGCACATTACGGCCAGCGTTTTCATCAACGACGACGAGCCCGGCCTGCACGCTGACTACGAAGAGTGGCTGGAGAAGCTGGCTCCCCATGAGCCGATCGAACGGTATCGGCACAACCGGACCGGAGAGGACAACGGGGATGCTCACCTCAAACGGCAGGTCATGGGCCGGGACGTGGTTGTTGCGGTGACGGGTGGTCGGCTGGACTTTGGTCCGTGGGAGCAGATTTTCTACGGGGAGTTCGATGGGAGACGCCGCAAGCGAGTGCTCATCAAGATCATCGGTGAGTGACGCTCGCGTGTTCTAGAAGGGGACGTGGTTACAGCGTAATGGGTTGAAACGGGGACGCAGATCGTATTGGCGCGCGTCTCCCGCGAGACTCTTGTGGTGTCTAATCCGGATCTCGTCTGCTCCGGGAAGGGGCGGGAATGACCGCTTCCTTGCGGTCGCGGCTCGGTTCTGGCG
>JAJDDU010000536.1 GCA_029260155.1 Phycisphaerae bacterium
CAGGAAACTGCAGCCCGAAACGACCGAAGCCGTCCGCCGCACTAGATTCCACCCACTCAGTGGCCCGCAGTCGCGACGCCGCTCCGATCGCTCCTTTGATGATCTCATCGTTGGCGTCGGCGTTGAACGGCTCCTCGAAGACCCAATCGCCGCCGTCGTGCAGCGTCAACCGGTACTGCACCGGCTCGCCCTCCACCGGTCGATGAAGAACCTCGATACTCGTCGCATCGAGCGCATTGAACTTCACCAGTTCGCGATCCCGGTAGTCATTGACCTTCTTCTTGGCCACATGCTCGAGCGATCCCTGAACGACGTAGATCACGTCCTCATCGCCGCGCCGCACATAGGTCTCGCTGCTGGTGATCTGCCTGCCGACCTGAACGCTGTAGCTCTTTCCAGCCTCATCCTCCAACGTTATGCTGAACTTAGGCCGCTCCAAACCAGCGTGTATCGCCGTCACACTGCCGGGCTCACCCGGTGCGTGCTTGATCTGATATTTCAGCTCGGCCACCGTACGAACGATGTTGTCCACCTCGTGGCTTGGGACCTTACTCTCAAACGGATCAACGATGCGCCACGTGTCGTTGCCATCATCGCCCGTTGACCTCTCGAAGTGCCACGGGTCGACACTCCGTCGCGTCACAGTCACTTTAACAATGTCATCCTTCTCCGGCGCAGGGTCGAAGAGCGCCCGCTGAGCAGCGTCCGACAGAATGGCTGCATCGGGCATCGGTTCGGGCGCCGCCATCTGCGGCTTCTCCCAAAGAACCCACCCCAACAGGACGATCAGCACCAGGCTAAGAAGGGCTGTGGTCTTGAACTTCATTGACTGATTATCTCCGCCGAATCCACCACGCAACGCCGCCGCAACAGGCTGCCATGGCAGGCCAAACCGCAAAGACGAACGCCCGCACAATCGTCAGCTCCGTCCCAGGATCGATCTCGATCGTGCCAAGGTCGACCGGCGTGCCGACGTTCATCCATTCAGTCTTGTCATTAAGCCAGTACAAGGCGTTGAGCAGCAGGTGGAGGTTCCCCGGATTGCGATCCTTGTAAGTGAATCCCTCAGCAGTAATCGCAAGCCCCTGCGCCATCGCGAACGCGTCAATCATGCAACTGCGTGAACTGATGACGACGATCTTCCCATCGCCTTTCTCAGCCGCCGCCGCGAAATTGAATGGCCCCAGAACATCCCCAGCCTCCATCGTGACGCCGCGCCCCGCACGGGCTTTTTCAACGTAAGTCTGAACGTTCTTAATGCCCCAAAGATCCTCGGACCGCTCACACCACAACAGCGGCTCGGCATTCACGCCCTCGGGCAGATCAGCCGCAATCTCCAGCGGCGACACGAACGGAAACGCCGACGGACGCCCGCGTATGTCCTTGACAATCACCTGATCCGAGCGGGACATCTCCTGCATGACCCAGCTCTGCTGAGCAATCGAGAACTCCCCAGGCTTCTGACCCATGTACACGCGTTGGAGCAACAGGTCCGAAGCCACGTGTATGCCCCACGTGTCGTTCAGATACCCGTCGAATGGATAGGGATCGGGGAACGCCCCGAAAGGCCCCGGCATCCACCCCGCCAAGAACAACGCTCGCGCATTCTCGCCGAGCGCTGCCAGAATCCTCTGCTTGTGTTCCTCGGAAAACTGCGGCTGCTGTTGCTGCCCCATCGGCATTTGCGGCGGCGGCGAAGGCCGCAGCACAATGTAGATCGTCCGCACCGGCGACGGGTCTACCTCGGGCGGCCCATCCGCCGTGGCCAAGTCCCATTCGTTGACCGCGAAGTTTGCCTCCTCCAACCGCTCCTTGATCTGCATATACGGCGGCGCCTGTTGCGACCCGGGAAAACCGGTAAACAGCGGCGGACCCGCGAACCGAACGAACGTGACAGCCGTCTTCTCAGTCACGGTCAACTGAATCGCCGCCGTCGTGATCGCTGCTTCACCCTTGAAGAGGCGATCCGCGAACCGAGCACTGCCAGCGGGGATGTTGGGGTCGGCCGTAGGCCACACGTCGCCGAAACCGAGAATCTTCGCATCGTTCTCGGTCTCGATGACCAGGGCGTTTGACGTCGGTGCGATCTGACGCAGCAAGTTCTCAATGTCGAGTTGCGGCAGAGCGCCTACAGTCTCCGACAGATCCTCGACCACATCGATGACAGGCTGGTAACGCTCGCCCGCGCCGGAAAAATACGTCGCAACAACCTCCGACAATTCCGGATTCCGCTCGACGTGCTGGGCAGAAAAACTCACGATGCTATTCAGATCCCTCGGCAGACCACTCGTCAGCCCCGACAAGATGGTCTTGGCCGCTCCATAACGCGGTTGCGACCCACTCACCGCCTCTTCCAAATCGCGCGCCGCGAGTTCAATCTCGCGTTTCCACCGCGTAAGAAGCTCCTGTATCTGCCCCAGCGCGTCCCGCTCACGATCGACGCTGGCTGCCTCAATCAACCCGGTCACCGCGTCAAGTTCACTCTGAATCAGCGTGCCAATGGCCCCCGCGATCTCGCCCTGAAATCGCTCGACAAGTTCCCGGTAGGGGCCGACCTGCTCGGCAAACTTCGGCAGATTCCGCACGCGCAGGAGAAATGCCTCTCGCTTTGCGTGGTCCTGCAGCGGGTTGAAACGGTCGACCTCCACCTTGGACGGATTCACGCTCTGGTACAGCGCCACCAGATCGTTCACCTTCGTACGGTACTTAGCCTGATCCTCGTCTTCGATGTCTGTCTCGAAGTACATCGATGTCAGGCGAATCTTCTGCTCCAACCCGCCGAATAGCTGCTCGGTCCAAGGTGCCAGACTGTTGACACTGGAGTCAGTGAGGTCAATCTTGGCATGTTTGCGATACCCGCCCCACTGCAGAATGCCCGCGATAGCAGTCGCAACCACCACACTGAACAACACATTGGCACCGATGGCCAAGTGCCGTCCCTGAAACTGATCGGCCGCAGGAGTGGGCGATTCCCCCACCGCTTCCGTGCGTTCTAACGCCATCGCCGGAACTCCAATACCTTGACACCGAAGAACAGGAACAACGCGGTAGACGTCACGAAGAACACAACGTGATTGCTGTCGATCAGCCCGCGAATGAAAACCTCATAGTGCGCCCGAATCGAAAGGTGCTGCAAGACCACCCGCAGAGTTCCCTCCTGATTCGAGGCCAACCAGTCACCCAAAAACGTGAACACCGCCAACACCGCCAACGTGCAGATGGCTGCTATGATCTGATTCTGCGTGCAAGCGCTAAAAAACAGACCCACCGCAATAAAAAGCCCACCCACAAGGAGGAGACCAATGTAACTGGACAGAGCCAGTCCAACGTCGATCGATCCATACAGAGACATAATGAGCGGGTAGAGTAACGTTCCCGCAAGCATCACCACAAAGAACAGAAGTGAACCCAGGAATTTTCCCAAGATCAATTCCGCCTCATTCACGGGCGCGGTCATCAGCGTCTCGATCGTCCCCGTGCGGAATTCGTCGGACAGCAGTCGCATGGTCAGCAGCGGAGCCACCAATACCAATATGTAAGGCACCACCGCGAACACCGTCCGAGCAGACGCTTCCTCCCCAGGCTTGAAACTCTCCATCCCAAAGATGATTCCCGAAAGAACCAGAAAAACGACCAAAACCACGTAAGCGATCGGCGAGAAAAACTGCGCCGTTAACTCCCGCTTCGTCAGCGTCAATACAGTATTCATCCGGGCATTGCTCCGAGTATTCAATGGCTCTGTCGCCTGTGTCTATCAGCGCGCGGTGCTCTGCTCTGCAGTGATCTTAATGAAGAAGTCCTCCAGTGAAGCCACTTCCCGGCGCATCTCGCGCAACGACCACCCCTTGTCCGAGACGAGCTTGAACACATCTTCACGAATGTCGCCCGCACCATTGGACTCGATGGCCAAACGGTTCCACCCATCGAGCCTCTCGCAGTCGACGTTTTCCACGCCGGACAGAGACTTCACCGCAGAGACGATCGACTCGGAATCGCCCTTGATCTCCGCAATTAGCCGAGAGCCCGCACTGATCCGCTCGCTCAGTTCCGCAGGCGCCCCACTCGCCAGTATCCGCCCGCCCGCGACAACGATCACGTGTGTGCAGATCTGCTCGACTTCATGCAGAATGTGCGAACTCAGAAACACTACATGGTGGTCGCCCAAGTTGCGAATCAGCTTGCGCGTCTCGCGAATCTGCACCGGGTCCAGCCCGATTGTCGGTTCGTCAAGAAAGATCACCGGCGGATCGTGTAGCAGCGCGTCAGCCAGACCTACCCGCTGGCGCATGCCCTTCGACAACTGCCCGATAGGCCTGTCGATAAAATCGCCAAGCCAGCACCGCTCCGTCACGCGCTTCACCGCCGCGTCCCGATCCGGCTTGGCCATCCGGTGCAGCTTTCCGCGAAAGTGCAGATACTCACGTGCCCGCATCTCGCCGTAGAGCGGCGCACTCTCCGGCAAATAGCCAATACGCCGCCGCACATCCATCGATTGCGAAAAAACGTTGTAGCCCGCCACCGACGCAACACCGCTGTCGGCAGGCTGGAAACACGTCAGGATGCGGATGGTCGTGCTCTTGCCCGCCCCGTTCGGACCGAGGAACCCGATGATATTCCCCGTCGATTCCGATCCAGCCGAAAACGTCAGGTTGTCGATCGCTCGATTCGACCCGTAGTGCTTGGTGAGATTCTTGACCTCGATCATCGTCGGAATACTTCCTGTCTGCCTGACTAGGCCAGCGCCGTTTCTGAGATCAATGTAGTTAAACGACCGTCACGAAAAGTGTCAAGATTGTCGCACGGCTACGCGGGTGGCCCATCGGCTCAGCAGCGGAGGACTCGAACGCCCCCTACGCCAAATACGCCTTCCGTTTGCGCCCCGAAAGATACGATTCCATGATCGCGCTCGAGAGATTCGAACCCGTACAATAAAATGCAACACCCCGCGTCAACCGCGTCATCTGATCCACGAACTCCACCCAGTCCATGTAGGCATAGTCCTCGATCAACGCAAAGGTCGAAAAACGCACACCCTGTCGCGACATCGCCATCGCCTCGCGCAGCGTAGCCATCGCAGTCACCTCCTCCGGAGGATAGAGCAAGTAAACGTACTCACCCTGCAAATGCGCCGTCGGCTGCCCGTCGGTGATGATGAACACCTGCTTGTTCCGCCCGCCACGCCGCGCCAGAATCCGCCGCGCCGTCATCAACCCCATGTGTAAATTCGTGAAATGTTGTGGGGCTTCGTCGATCTTGTGAACCGGCACGCGGATACGTATCTCCGGATCGAACATCGTCACCCGCTTCGGCATCAACAGCGGCAACCGATGCTCCGGAATCACCTGCGCACCCGAGTAAAACCCGACCACATCAACCGTGTCAAGGGCGAACCGCTGCTTGATGAGCGCATGGACCGCCATCGCACAACGCTTCGCCGATGCAAACCGATGCCATCGCGCCATCGACCCCGACATATCCAGCAGAATCACCGTGCTGCACGTTGCCTTGCTCTCGGTAAGGTGAACTTCGATGTCCCGCTCGGCGATGCGGACCGAACCATCGCCCACCCCGCGCGCCGCCGCGTTTCGCATGGTCTGCCCGAGATCGATCTCGCTGACCGAGTCGCCAAAGTTGTACGCCCGCGTTCCATCGACCCGTTCCCCCCCAGGCCC
Source organism: Phycisphaerae bacterium (assembly GCA_029260155.1). Classification (GTDB taxonomy): domain Bacteria; phylum Planctomycetota; class Phycisphaerae; order UBA1845; family UBA1845; genus OFTM285. The sequence goes on from JAJDDU010000536.1 coordinate 5,673, forward strand.
CGTGTGCCGAGTATCGTGCCCCTCCGCCGAGTCAGGCCGAAGCTCCTTAAAAACCTCCATCAGCGCCTTGCGTTGCAGCGAGTTAATCGCCCGCGGCGTCAGCTTGAACTTGGCCCCAACCTTGTCCAGCAAGCCATCCTTGATCCACTGTTCAATGATCTTGCGGTTCTCATCATCGAGTTCGAGTTGCTGGATCGCCTCAAGCGCATCCTCTCCGTGTTCCAGAAGAAGCTCCATGAAGTTATCAAAGAACTCCAGGTGCTCCTCGGTCGGGAATTCACTCCCATCCCATTCCTGATACACATACCGCATAACGACCACCCACTTCACAACCGCGTGCTGCTGGTTTGGCACCGGTTTCCAACCCGTCAATGAACCCGTGCATCATCGTACCAGTTTCCCCCACCCCCCGAAACGCGCCCCCGCGCGGGCGTACGAAACCGGACACACCCCATCCCGAGCAGTATTCGCGAACCCGCAGCGCGTTCCCGATGCCAATCCCCTTTGTCGTCATTCCGAGCAACGCCAGGAACCTCGCTGGAAGGCCATCCCAGCCCGACTCTGACATCATCACACTCCTTCGCCGGGATCATCCCAGCCTCCCCCGGAGTCCGACAGTCTCAGGCCACGGTATGCGGGATCGCGGTGGCCGTGGCGTGTTCGTAACGGGATCTCAGCAAGAAACGTGCCAGCCGATGTCCTGAACCTCCGTGTATTCGAGCTTTGGAATCCACGTTTTCCGATGCTTGTCCCCCGTCCCAACCTCGTGCATGATGCCGCGCGCCGGTGGAGACGGCTGCCGCCTAACGGAATCGTGGGACGCGGCCGGAAGAACCGCTCCTGCCGGTGTAGCTCAGTGGTGGAGCGTCACTTTGCCAACGGACGACACACTACATCACCTCCCAAAAAACAGCCCACACAATCTCAAAACGACGATTCTTGCTAATCCCGGAGACGAGTATTGGCCCCAAGTAGTCCTGAATTGCCCCGAAACGTAGTGCAAGTGAATCGGTTCTGATTTCGGCCAAGAATCCGGCAGAATCCGTACTTCGGATGCCGAAGGTGGGGAATCTCGGTCCGCACGAATTCTAGACGATTCTCAGAAAGCGTGCCCCGTCGTTCGCCGTGGCGGCGGACTGACTCAAGTGGCGTCGCTCCATCCCGCTTTCGCGGTACGGAGTCATCACGGAAGATCCCGTGGTGATATGCGCCACCGGGTGCTTTGGAAGGGAATATCGATCGGTCGCTACCGCCCTGGGGCGTGTGAATCACCGATTCTCGGACCATCGCCGTTGATGGCCAAGCCCACAGATTGATGACGATCGCTCGTTCGGGCCGGTGATCGTGATACGTCGTTTTGCCGGCGTTGGAGAAACGAAAATGAGGTCAGTTCGACGGACGATGCTTCGTATTGCTTGCCTGCTGCTGGCGGTGACAGCGACCGCGCGGGTCGCGCATGGCCAGTGTGATAGCGGAAACGGGATTCTGGAGCCGGGGGAGGAGTGCGATCCCCCTTCGGACTGCTGCCAGGCGGATTGCACGCTTGCGCCGGCTGGAACGGTCTGTGTCAGTGCCGGCCCCTGCCAGAGCTCAGACATTGTGTGTAACGGTCTCGAC
>JAJDDU010000537.1 GCA_029260155.1 Phycisphaerae bacterium
CATCCCGAAACGCAGCCTGCGTTCCGGGCTAGGCGCCCATCTTGACCGAGTACCTGACAACCCCTTCACCGGCCGGAATCGCGTCGCACCAATGGACGCACCGGTTGGAACGTCGGATTGGGTGTACGACCACCGTACGGGCGTCTTCAAAGCCAACCACAGCGCCGAGCACCGCTCGCTGTAACGGGCGCTTCGCCAGACATCACACGCTGCGCCAGCAAGGAGGCTGCAATGCGCTCGTCAACTACTTCCCCACGCCGGTTTCTCACACGCCCGTTCCTCTGGCTCTTCGTCTTTGCAACTGCAGCGAAGGTCTGGCTAGGTCCGTTGCAAACCGTCCCGATCGCCAACGCGCAGATTCCAGACAGCGCAGCGCAGCGAAATCGCCTCATCGGCGAGGTGCGCACGACCAACGAACTACTCAAACAAATCCAACACACCCTGCAATCCGCCACCATCAAGGTCCGCATCGTAGGTGCCGATAAACCCGAAGAGAAAGCCAAGGTCCGCAGAGGCCGGTAACGCGTTCAGCGAGGTTAGTCCATGCTGCACGGAAAAGATATCGCGATGCGCTCCCTCGCCCGGCTCGTCGGCCGCGCGGCTGTCACTGCGCTGTGCGTATCACTGCTCGACGTGCCCCAGCTCGCTGCACAAGAGAACTCAGACGATCCTCCTTTTCCCGCGGCAGAATCGGTGATCGTCGACGGTGACGGCGCCGTCGAACTTCATGTCGTAGACATGCCCCTGGCCACCGTCTTGAGAATGCTCAGCGTTCAGGGAAGAAAGAACATCATCGCCACGCCCGCCGTCGAAGGGACCGTCACCGCCGATCTCTACAATGTCACCTTCGATCAGGCGCTGCGCGCGGTACTCGTCACCAACAACTGCGATCACCGCATGCAGGGGGATTTCATCTACGTCTACACCCGCGAAGAACTCGCCGACATGCAGGCCGCCGCAACACCGGTCGCCTCCAGGGTCTACCGTCTCAACTACATTCGCGCGGTCGATGTCGTCGCGGCCATCGCACCGCTGATGAGCGACGACGGCAAGATTTCCCAATCCCCCGACGCAGAAGCCGGCCTGGAAATCAAACTCAGCGACGTGGGCGGTGACAGCTATGCCCATCAGGATTTCATCGTCGTGCACGACTACCCCGAACGCCTCGACGCCATCGGCGAACTCCTCCGCACCATCGACGTTCAGCCGCTGCAGGTGTTGGTCGAGGCGACGATCTTGCGCGCACGCCTGACCGACGACAACGCACTCGGTGTCGACTTTTCGCTCGTCGGGGGCGTGGACCTGGAACTGCTCGGCGGAACATCCATCGGCGTGCAGAACCTCTCCGTCGGAGCGCTGCCCACAGATCGATTCGAGAAATTCAACTCCACCGCCACCACAGACTTCGCGAGCAACGTACCCGACGGGGGCTTCACACTCGGGATCATCAAGGACCATGTGGCTGTGTTTCTGCGGGCGCTTGAGCAGATCACCGACACCAGTGTCATCGCCAATCCAAAGGTGATCGCACTCAACAAGCAGTCCGCCAACATCATCGTCGGGCGGCGCGACGGCTACATCACCACGACCGTCACCGAAACTCAGGCCGTTCAAAAGGTAGAGTTCCTCGAAACAGGTACGCAACTCACGTTCCGCCCGTTCATCGGGACGGACAGCTTCGTTCGCATGGAGCTGCACCCCGAAGACAGCGTCGGCGGACTGACCGCCGCGCAGCTTCCCTTCGAGCAGACCACCGAAGTGACCACCAACGTCATCGTGCGCGACGGACACACCATCCTGATCGGCGGGCTCTTCAGAGAGGTCGGTTCCGAATCAAGATCGCAGTTGCCGCTGCTCGGCGACGTCCCTTGGCTCGGGGATCTCTTTCGGTCCAAAAACGACTCGCTGGATCGCGAAGAGGTCATCATTCTGCTCACCGTACGCATCATCGACAACCATGAGCGATACGCGGAACTCAGCGCACAGGCCCGCGATGACATCGAGCTGTCCCGAGTGAGCCTCCGACGCTCGGCCATGTGGCACAGTCGGGAGCGCATCGCACAGTCCCACTACCGCAGCGCGCTCGACCTACAGGCGCAAGGACAGAACGCCCTCGCGTTGTGGAATGCCCGGATGGCCGTCCACAATCATCCCCGTTTTGTCTCTGCCATCAAACTCGTGCAGGAAATACAACAGGCGGACGAGTGGGAAGACAACACCGGCGTGGCCAGCGACTTCATCGACAACCTAATCGACAATGATCCCAGGGGCGCAGACCGTTGAGACGAATCGCCACACACATCGCAGCCATCACACTCACCGCCCTTGCGTGCGGCTGTCAGTCAATCAAACACACAGACATTCACTCACAGGCCGAGCAAGACTGGACGCAGCTTCGCGGCGACATGAAGTTCCGCTTGGCCACGCAGCAGGTCGATGCCGGGCAATTCGCCGCCGCCGCCTACACCTTGGAGGAAGCACTCGCCCTCCATCCCACCGGGCACGGCTACTACCATGCCATGGCCCGCTGTCGTCTCGCCTTGGACGACACAGGCGCAGCCGCCGATGCGCTTGATCGGTCCGAGGCCGCGGGAGACGACTCAGCCGAACTCGCCTTCTTGAGAGGGCTCACCGCTGAACAGGATTGGCGCTTGGAGCGAGCGCTGCAACACTACACTACAGCCATCGCGCTCGACCCGAAGAGCGTCGACGCGCTCGTCGCCGCCGCCCAATGCCTGACATCGTTGAGCCGACCCGCCGAGGCCCGGTCCCTCGTCACGGATCGGCTGGAAACGGCAGGTAGAGATGCGAAGCTCATTCTCTTGCGCGCTGGAATATGCACGATACTCGAAGAGTTCAAGTGTGCTGCCGACGACTACGCCGACCTCGGCAACGCACTGAGCGACGACCGGATGGCTACCGAGCAGCACGCCCGCGTCCTCATGCGCCTCGGACGTCACGCCGATGCGGTTTCCATGCTCCGCGCGTTCCTCGATGGCGGCACCTCCGCATCAGCCAGTCACATGCTCGCCGAAAGCTACATCGCCATCGGCAAGCCCGGCCAAGCGCGACGAATGCTCTTGCAGCACACCACCGACCACCCGACAGACGCTCGCGCGTGGTGGCTCCTCGCGAACGCCGCCATCAAGACGGGCGACACCAAGACCGCTCAGCGATGTTTGGTCCAGGGGCGTGCCCTTGCTCCAGAGAGACCGCACTGGGCCATCCTAACGGCCTATTTCGCCGGCCAAGACAACGATCACGTCAGAGCGACCCGTATTCTCGACGATCCGCAGGTACGCAGCTTCCTCGGCCAACAGCGTTCCGCCCCCACCCCCGAATAACCGCCGCGCCCCCTTACCAGTACAGCGCAACGTCGCCCATTCCGCCGCCGCAGAACGGTTGATAGCTCGCTGTACTATCAAGTGGGGTGGCACGGTCTGGCGCAGCCAGGCCGTGGGTGGGTGGGTGGGTGGCCCATGGCTTCAGCCGTGGGGGACACGAACCGAACCAGCGTTCAAGTCCCCCACCTCCAAAGAGATGGTCCACCCATCTCACAACGCACGCCATTCCCGTCATTCCTCGCTACGCTCGGAATGACAAGAAGCCCCGGTTCGCTTACCTTCTCACCCATGTCCAAGATCCTCGCCGCCGTTATGCCCAAACCAGACGCGCCGGTCGAGCTGCGCGAGTTTCCCGAACCCGAACTCGAAAAAGGCTCGGCGCTCATGGAGGTCGAACTAAGCGAGGTCTGCGGCACCGACGTCTACCTCCGCGAAGGACGATTGGCCGGTGTCCCCTATCCGATCATCCCCGGCCACGTGTCGGTCGGCCGCCTCGCCAAGATCCGCGGCACGCTCCTCGACGTCGACGGCAAGCCATTCGCAGAGGGCGACCGCATCACCTTTCTCGACGTCCACAAGACCTGCAACGCCTGCTATCACTGCCTCGTCGCCAAGGCGACCACACGATGCCCCCACCGCAAGGTCTACGGCATCACTTACGGCACCGAAGACGGTCTCACCGGCGGGTGGTCACAGATGCTCTACCTCAAACCCGACACGCGCTGCATTCGTCTCGGCGATGTCGACTTCGAAACCTACATGGCAGGCGGTTGCGCGCTGCCCACCAGCTTGCACGCCGTCGAGCGCGCCGAAGTGTCAATCGGTGACACTGTCCTGGTCCTCGGCAGCGGGCCTGTCGGTTTGTCCTGCATCATCTTCGCCCGCATGTGCGGGGCCCTCAAGGTGCTCTGTATCGGTGCGCCCGACAAGAAGCTCGAAACTGCGAAGATCATCGGCGCTGACGCCATCCTCAACTTCCAATCTCCGGATGGACCGAACGCCGCCGACTGGGTCCTAGAACAGACCAATGGCCGCGGGGCAGATGTCACCATCGAAGCCACCGGCGCGCCCATCGCCGTCGTGCAGGCCATGCGCTACACCCGCGACGCAGGCCGCGTGGTGATCGTCGGGCAGTACACAGATCACGGCGAAATCGCATTCAATCCGCATGTCGACCTCAACAAGTCGCACCTCGACGTCCGCGGATGTTGGGGGTCCGACTTCTCCCACTTCTACCGCGGCGCCGAGATCATGAAAGACGCCGACCGATCCAAGCCCTGGTCGCTGATGAAGCTCGACCGCTACCCCCTCGCCCGCGCCGAGGAAGCCCTCAACGACGTCGCCGCAGGCAGGATCGTCAAAGCCCTCATCGACCCGAAGCAGTGACCACACGCTCGCCCCCCACATTTTTGTTTGACGGAACCCGCACACAACACGTAACCTCACGCTGCGATTGTGCACGACGCCGACAGCGACAGCAGGAGTCCCCATGATGTTACGCGGTAAGCCGAGCGAACAGTCAGCTCAAAGACTCCGGTGGTTCGCCCTCGCCGCCCTCGCGTTGTCGCTCGGCTTCTTCGCGACCGCCACATGGGCTCAGACCGAGCAGGCAGCACCCGCAGCACCCGAGCAGCCCGCACAAGAGACGGACCTGCCGGCGACTCCCAACACGCCCGAGGCCTACAACCTGTGGGTCCTCGCCCCCGCGGTCGTAGCCATTTTCCTCGCCATCCTGTTTCGCCAGGCCGTTCCCGCCCTCTTCATCGGCGTCATCGTCGGAAGCTACATGATGGTCCCCTATCGCGCCGCCGCAGTAGGCATAGGCGGCACACCGGTCTTGGAAGGGCTCCGTGTCGCAGTCGATCATTACCTCATCCGATCGATCGCAGACACTGGACACATCCAGGTCATGGTCTTCACGCTCCTGATCGGTGGCGCCGTCGGTGTGATGGCCGCGAGCGGCGGCACGCGCGGGCTGGTCAATGTCGTATCGCGATTCGCCTCAACATCGCGCAGAGGCCAGCTCACCGGATGGCTCGCCGGAATGGTCGTCTTCTTCGACGACTACGCAAATTCCATGATCGTAGGCCCGACAATGAGGCCCGTCTTCGATCGCTTGAAGATCTCACGCGCAAAACTCGCGTACATCGTCGATTCCACCGCAGCGCCGATCGCGTCCATCGCACTCATCGGAACTTGGATCGGCGCCGAACTCTCATGCATCAGGACCGGCCTCGAAAACGTAGCCGCCAGCGGAACACCGGAATTCCTGGCAGGCGCAGATGACATGCACGTCTTCCTCGCCAGCATCCCCTACCGGTTCTATCCGATACTCGCGCTGTGGATGGTGCTGATGATCGCCCTCACCGGCAGGGACTTCGGACCCATGAGAAAGGCGGAGTCCCGCAGCCTCGCTGAACCCGACGAGATCACACCGGCTGAGACGTCCGAAACGCAACCTGAGAAAACCGCGTCCGCGTGGCTCGCAGGCCTGCCGATCCTCGTGCTCATCGGTGTTACATTCACAATCCTGTTCAAGACCGGAACAGCCGCCATGCCCGAAGACGTTTCGTGGGAGTGGCGAGAGATACTCGCGGATGCAGACGCCAACACCTCCATCCTATACGGAGGCCTCGCATCGCTCACCGTGGCTGCATTGTTCGCCTTTCTCGCAGGAGCCTGTTCCATACGCGTTGCCTTCGACGGCGCACTCGACGGCATGGCTCGAATGTTCCCCGCCGTCGTCATCCTGATCCTCGCATGGGCGCTCTCCGCCGTCTCCACCGATCTGCAACTCGGGCAGGTACTAAAAGACCACCTGGTCGGTGTGGAATTCGCCCCGCAGTGGCTTCCCGATTGGGCGCACTTGCCGAAGACGGCGTGGCTGCCGCTCAGCGTATTCATCTGCGCAGCCTGTGTCTCATTCGCCACCGGAACTTCGTGGACCACCATGTTGATCCTCACCCCCGCCGTGATCGAGATCGCCGCCGAAATGGCCATCGGCCTGCCGGCAGACCAAGCCTCGGCATTCTTCTACGCCGCCGTCGGCAGCGTCTTGGCTGGGTCGGTCTTCGGAGACCATTGCTCACCCATCAGCGACACCACCGTCCTCTCAGCCATCGCATCGCGCTGCCGCGTCGAGGAGCACGTCTGGACCCAATTGCCCTACGCCGTCGTCACCGCCATCGTCGCCATCGGCGCCGGCAATCTCTACTGCATGCAGGAGAACAAACCAGCATGGCAGGGGCTACTGATCGGTGCCACCGTGCTCTGGTTCGTATTGGTTCTCATCGGGCGACGCCCAAAATGAATTAAGAGTTTTTGCGGCGGCGTGGGGTGTGGATGAGGGGTTGAGGGTGATGCCGCCGCAAAAGGTCGGTTGGACTGAACCGCGTCGGAGCGTGTCTGGGGTTTTAGGTGGACGAGTGCATGGCGTTCAGGGG
>JAJDDU010000538.1 GCA_029260155.1 Phycisphaerae bacterium
GTTTCTTTGGCAGTGTCAACTCAGATGGGGTGTTACCTATGATCGCGCGAAACAAGAAGAAACACGGGGGCCTGGGAACTGTCGGCATCGTTTCAGCTATTGTCGTTGTCCTCTGCGGATCACCGCCGCAAGTCGACGGACAGCCGGTGAAATGGGAACAGCCACCGCGACTCGACCCCGGGGGTGGTCCCTGCTTCTTCGGGTGGGATGAGAAGTCGATCTACGGGTCCGGGCAAATCGTGGCCGACGACTGGTCTTGTGAGAACGATCGCCCGGTGACCGACGTCCACTGGTGGGGCTCGTACGTCGGGTGGGAGGGGCAGATGCCACCGGCCGTTCGCCCGACCGGTTTTCACATCGGCATCTGGAGCGACGTGCCGCCCGGACCGGAGCCGTTCAGTCACCCGGGGATGATGCTGCGGGAGTGGTGGGTGGACCGCGATCAGGTAGATGAGGTTTGGGTGGGGTGTGATTTCCATCCTGACCATCCGCCCGATGCGGCTTTCCACTACACATTCTTCATACCGCAGGGCGAGTGGTTCGTACAGGATCCTGGCTGCAACATCTATTGGATCAGTATCGCGGCCATCTACCCGGAAGCATGTCCGTGCTTCGGCGACATGAACGGCGATGGAACGGTCAATGCGATGGATATTGGCCCGTTCATGGAGTGCATCGGTCAGCCACCCGTTGGCGCGTGCGAACCGGCCGACCTGAACTGCGACGGCAACATCGGTCTGCCGGACGTGGATATTCTCCAGTGCCAAGTCCAGAACCCGGGCGACCCTGAGTCATGCTGCCCGTTGGATCCCGGCGAGCCGGAGTTCCCGTGGGGTTGGACGACTCGACTGCGCGATCCCGATTCACCCGCACCGGACGACGCCGTTCGGATTTTCATGCCAACGGCGCCGGCGCCGGGAATTCTCTACGAGCTTGGCGAACCCATCGAGGACGAGTTCGGCTCGTGGGATATGGCCTTCGTGTTGACGACCGTGCCGGGACCGGAACCCGAGGCATGTTGCATGCCCCTGCCGGCGGTCGCTCCGTGTTTTGACGTGCCGCGCGCGGATTGCATTGCGCAGGGAGGCGTCCCACAAGGTCCGGGTTCGGAATGTACAGCCGCAGAAGCGTGCTGCATGCCGGACGGTGCGTGCATGATGCTCGATCCGCTGTGCTGCGAAGAACTGGGTGGTGCTCCGCAAGGACCGAACGCGGCGTGTGCTCAGCCTGAAGCGTGCTGCCTTCCGGATGGCATCTGCCTCGATCTGGACCCACTATGTTGCGAGGATATGGCGGGTACGCCGCAAGGACCGGCGACCGGGTGTGTCGACATGACGGTCGCCTGCTGTCTGGCCGGCGGCGCCTGCGTGGACGTTGATCCGCTTTGCTGTGATGACATGGGCGGGATGCCTTCGCCCCATGGCGAACCTCACTGCCTTGGCGATCTCAACATGAACGGCATCGACGACGCGTGCGAGGATCCGACGATGGCCTGCTGTCTGCCGGATGGTGAATGCGTCGACACCGACCACATGGACTGCGTCGACCGCCGCGGCGATCCGCAGGGGCCGGGCACGCGTTGCGACGTCCTGCCTTGGGCATGCACGCCGCTCAAATGGGCTCAGCCGCCGACGTTCAATCCGTTCACTCCGCACCCGAATTGCTTCTACGGTTGGGATGAGTGGTCGGTCTACGGGAGCCTAGAGCAGATCGTCGCGGACGATTGGCCTTGCGATGACCCCAGGCCGATCACCGACGTGCACTGGTGGGGTTCCTATGTCGATTGGATGGACGATGTTCCGCCCGGCGGAGCGCCGGCGTGGTTCCATATCGGGATCTGGACGGACGCTCCCGCCGGAGCGGGTCTGCCGTACAGTCATCCGCGCGAGATGATCTGGCAGTGGATCGTACGGCGGTCCGACCTCCGTGAACGCGCGGTCGGTTGCGATTTTCATCAGACGATGATGGAGACGCCGGACACCTGTTTCCGGTACGACTTCCAGGTGCCGGATTCCGAGTGGTTCTTCCAGGACCCAATGGAGAACAGCATCTATTGGATCAGCATCTCGGCGATGTACGCGCCGTTCGATTGTGCGTGTGACGCCGACGTTGATGGCAGCGGCATGGTAGCGCCGTTTGACGCACTTCATCTCAGGCAATGCATCGACATGGTGCTGCCGCCGGAAGAGTGCATCACGTCGGACATCGATTGCGACGGCGACGTGGACGAGCACGACGCTGCCGCCCTCGACTGTCAAATGATGGACCCCAATCCGCAGTGCTGTTTGCAGCCGTCCGAGTATCCGTGGGGCTGGAAAACGCGCGAGCATTTCTTCATGGACGACGCGGTTCGCATCTTTTTGCCGACCGCTCCGCTACCGGGTGCGCCTTTCGAGGAGGGCGGACCCATCGAGGAGCCGCAGGAGGTGAGTTGGGACATGGCCTTCGTGCTGACCAGTTCCGAACCGATGCCACCCGAAGCCTGCTGCCTGCCTCCGGGCTCCGATCCTTCGTGCGTCGACGTGCCGCGCGATGAATGCCTGCAGATGGAGGGCATTCCGCAGGGACCGGGCACACAGTGTGCCGGCATCACGATGGCCTGCTGCCTGCCGGACGGCACGTGCGTCGAGGTCGATCCAATCTGCTGCGATGATCTGGAAGGTGAACCGTCGCCGATCGGCGCGCCGGCGTGTCTGGGCGATCACAACGGCAACGGCACCGACGACGCGTGCGAGCTGCCGACCGGGGCGTGCTGTCGCGGACCGTTTTGCAGGATTCAAACCGAGGCGGACTGCCTCTCGATGAACGGAATCTATCAGGGTGACGACACCGATTGCGGCGTTGCGGTTTATGCCGCTGCGCCGAATCTCACCATCCCCGACGACGATGCGGACGGCGTGAGTCACACGATCAACGTGCCGAACTCCCTGGTGGCGAACGTAATCGACGTCAACATCGACGTGGTCATCGAGCACACCTACATCGGTAATCTGGTCATCACCGTCGAGCACAACGGCTTGGTCGTCGGGTTGTGGGACCGGGCGTGCTCGCTACACGACGATATGGACGTTGTCTTCGACTGCGAAGGTCATCCGGTGATCTGCCAGAGCCCGACCGTGGGGCGGATCACGCCCTTCAGTGCCGGCGGCAGATGTCTTTCGCAGTTTGACGGCATGTCCGCAGCCGGCGCGTGGAAGATCACCGTCTCGGATAATGCGGCGCTGGATACCGGCCGCCTGTTGCGATGGTCGGTGCATCTGGAAGATCCGACCGCCAATCCGTGCGATCCGCCGAAAGCGTGCTGCCTGCCGGACGCAACCTGCGCCGATGTCGGACACATGCTGTGCCTCGACATGGGTGGTGATCCGCAGGGACCGGACACGGCGTGCGATGCGCTGCAGACCATGTGCAGCCCGCTCAAGTGGGCGCAGCCGCCGACTCTTAACGAGGGATCGCCGAGACCGGAGTGTTTCTGGGGTTGGGACGAGACGTCTCACTACGGCTGCCCCGGATGTCAGTTTGTCGCGGACGACTGGATGTGTCAGGATGGTCTGCCGGTCACCGACATTCATTGGTGGGGTTCGTACCTGGGTTGGGACGCCGCAGGAGAGCCTCCGCCCGACGTGCCGGACGGGTTCCACCTCGGCATCTGGACGAACGTGCCGGCCGGTGCGGATCAGGAGTTCAGCCATCCGGGGGTGATGATCCACGAGTGGTTCGTACCGCGGAACGTGCTCAACGAGCGACCGGTTGCGTGCGATTTCCATCCGGATCACCCGGGTCCGGACACATGCTACCGGTACGACTTCTACATCCCGCCGGATGAGTGGTTCCATCAGGTCGCGCCGGCTGAGCCGACCATCTACTGGGTCAGCATCTCCGCCGATTACGGTCCGATGCCGATACCGCCGATCCATCCGTGGGGTTGGAAGACGCGCGAGCACTTCTTCGAGAACGACGCGGTGGTCATCGTCGCACCGAACCCGCCGGAAATCGGTGCGCCGTTCCAGGAGGGCTTCCCGCTGCACGACGCGCTCGGGAACTCGTGGGACATGGCGTTTGTGCTGACGACTGCTGAACCGGAGTTGTATCCCAAGTGGGTGCAGCCGCCCAACGATCCGACGTTCGAGTTCGACGCGGCGTCCGATCTCTGGCGACCTGATCCGGCCGGACCGGTGCCGCCGGACATGAAGTGGTCGCAACCGCCCGTAGCCGGTCCGCCACCGTGTTACTTCGGTTGGGACGAGTTGTCTGTGGACGGCGGTCCGTGGTACGTCGGCGACGACTGGATCTGCGACGACGCGCGGCCGATCACCGACATTCATTGGTGGGGTTCGTATCAGGGTTGGTTCGAGCCCTTCCCGCCGCCGCAGTACCCATGGATCGGCTTCCACATCGGCATCTGGACGGACGTTCCGGTCGGTGTCGACAGCGACTTCAGCCATCCCGGGGAGATGATCTGGGAGTCATTCGCGCCATTCGAAGCCGTCGATCAGACGGCGGACGGCTGCGATGAGCACCCGGACCACGCGCCGGACACGGCGTTCCACTATTCGTACGAGATCCCACCGGCTGACTGGTTCTATCAAGATCCCGGAAGCGATCCCACGATTTACTGGATCACGATCTCAGCCATGGTGGACGGCAATCCGTTCCCGCCGTGGGGTTGGAAGACCCGTCCCCACGAGCAGATGGCGCCCGATGTCGCGGTTCGTATCTTCGATCCGAATCCGCCGGTCATCGGCGTCCATTACATGGCCGGCGAGCCGATTCACGATAGTACAGGCGCGCCATGGGACATGGCCTTCGAGCTGTTTTCACGCCCGGTCGTCAACAAGGTCGTGGTGGATGATTTCATCTCCGATGGCCGACCAATCACAAGAGTCAAGTGGTGGGGAAGCTACCTCGATGGATCATACGCGCCCGACAGCACGACGCCGGACGAACTGCACCAGATCGACGGGTGGCTGCTGACATTCCACTGGGCTGACGCCAATGAGTGGCCCGGCTGTCCGCCGGACATCGATTTCGACCCGCCGCCGACCGCGCTTACGACCTACTTCGCTCCCGCGGATGCGGTGCAGATCCTCGGTTTGGATATGGTGGACTGCCTCGATCATGCGGTCTACGAATACTCCATTGACCTGAGGCGCTGCTGTCTGTTGTGTTCCGAGATGGATCCCAGAACAGAAGAGAGGCCCGGGCAACCGGACGCGTTCCTGGAGACAGCGGCCCTTCGGTATTGGCTGAGCGTGCAGGCGGTCGCCGGCGTTGAGTGGACTCCGCCACAATGTCCGCGGCACTTCACCGGTCACACGCCCTCGACGCTGCCCGGCAACGAGGGACACTTCTGGGGTTGGTACACGACCACCGCGCAGGAGACGACCTCGCACGGTCTGCTGGACAGCGCCTGCGTGGGACGGATCGCCGAATCGAGCGTGTCTCCGTCCAACTGTTGGAACTACACCGGGTGGGACGCACAGGAGTATCTGTGCCCGATCGTCTTGGATCCGCCGCCCCAGGTGAACATGGCCTTCGCATTGCTCACGCCCGAGGAGACGCCGCGACCCATGGTGATGCACCTATCGGGTCAGGCCGGCGAGACCCATCTCTGCTCGGGCTACATCGATCCGCGTGCCGAAAGTACCGACGGCGTCAGCTTCGACATGGGCGTTCAGTCGACGCGGGTGTTGTTCAACGTCCCGGTCTTCGGCGATGCCATGGGGAACCCGGTGACCACCGCCAACTTCAGCCTGGCGGAGACCGGCGCAGCGGTGCCGCCGAACATCACCGCGGTTGCGCAGCCCGTTGTCACCCAACCGCTGTACAAAGTCGACTGGGATCGGCCGCTCACGCTCCAGGAGTGGACCACGTTGACCACGGTGGCTTACGACGGCGGTGGGAGGGTCATCCACAACGTCGGTGATCTGGGTCCGAAGGTGAATGAGCCTGATCGGGTCGATATCGGATTCCTCCCGGCGGACGTGGACCAGACCTCGTCGGTCGGCCCATTCGATTTGCTGAGGTTCCGCCAGTACGTCAACGGCATCGGAGTGCCCAAATGTGGCATTCTCATGGACTACTTGGACACCGATCGGGATAACGCAATCGGTCCGTTCGACTTGCTTCGCTTCCGGCGGCTGGTCAACGGTGTCAACCCACCGGCGACGCGCGCGTGGGCGAATGCGACGATGAACAACGAGCGACCGTAGACGCACGGATTTGCGATCGCGATCAAACGCAAGCTCACCGGCCCGCGGGGCCACCGAGAACCGCGGGCCTATCCAAAGATGAAAGGTGAAGCTGGGGCGCCTTATCCCCTGTCCCCGGGAAGACTCCGTCCTCGCTGTTTCATGAGCCCTTGCGCGCTTCGGCTTCACCATATGATCAGCTACGATTCACCCACACAGGGCACGATAGAGGAGGCGAAGCGGGTGTCGCGCGCACGATCTTCTTGTTCCTCCGCGTTTTCACCATGGGCCGCTGCAAGACGCCGAGTTGATGACGCAGCACGAGGTTCTCGGCAGCGAGCGCTGCGCGCAGGAAATGGCACGCGTGGAACAGATGAGCGATAACGCCCGCGACACTCGTGTGATTCCCTCAGTTCGGGGTCTGTGTGGGGCAACATAGCCGATTTCGCTCAAAAGCATGAAACGCGTAAGTCGTTGTAGCGATAGTAGGACGGAGTATTCGGTAAGCACAGGACAAGGCAAGGGCATTACCATCGAGAATCCAGTGGAGCGAAACCGACATGAAACTCAACCGACAGAACAAAGCGAGTGGTCTTCTGCTTGGCGTCGCGCTGCTTGTCGCCGGCACCTCAGCACGAGCGGACGTGGGCCCGCCGGCGGTGATCAAGATGCCGCACGATGCGCTACAGGCCACGACGGGCGTGGAGTACGCCGGCGTCTTCGAGATTCACGTCGCCAAAGAGGGCGTGCTGGCTGACTTCAAGCTGGAAGGCGAGGGTTGGGCCGTTCTGTCATGCGACACACCCGCTGATCCGGGGTTGGCCCGGGTGGGAACGTTGCGAATCCCGTTCCGGGCCGTGCCGCAGGATGCGGACCAACCGATTCGCCTGACGTGTACGTACGACGGCCGACGGGTGTCCACAGCGTACGAGGTCGGCCCGAGGTACTTCGGCCAGGTCGGCAAAGGGCGGGCTCTCCGGAGCGTCGGGATTCGCACGGATAGAACATTAACGGCGCCGCTCCCGATGGATGCGAGCGATGAACAGGTGTCGCCGAGAGGCGGGGCAATCCCGCTTCAGTTCACCGGGCGATTCGTCTATATGCGCTCGGACGGTCGCATCGTCGGGGCCGACCACATCCTGGTGGAGGTCATGGACGATGACGGACTGGCCGGCGATCCGCTGGTCGACGAGGTTATCTGGTCGGGCTACACGAACACGTACGGTCGTTTCGATTCCAACGTCCAATGGTGGGACGACTGCGACGTGATGGGCTGCGACGATCCCGACATCTACATCCGCTTCGAGTGCGACACGCCGGTCGGCCAGGTCCAGGAATCTGGAATAAAGGAAGAGGACTACCACTGGCACACGATGGGCAGCATCCACGAGGACTTCGAAGGTGAGAAGATCCACTTCGGAACCATGTCGCCACCAGCCGCGGAGATGCCCGCAGTACACATCTGGAACAGTCTCGTCCGGGCCCATCGGTACATTTGGAGCGTCACCAACATCAGCGTCGACCACGTAGATATCCAGTGGCCGGAGAGCGTGAACGGCGCCTGGTACGACCCGGAACACGACGAGATCCACATCGGCCCGGATCGCGAGTGGAACGAGGGAACCCACACACATGAGTATGGACATCACTTCATGATGGAGCACTCAGCGCACACGGAGGCCGATTATTGCAACGGGTTTTGCGATGGAGAGGACTGCCCCATGTGTAGCGGGGTCGGCTGCCCTGGCGCTGATCCCGACGACTGTCCGGATCCAGGCCACTGCGAGTGGTGTCCGGAGACTAACCACGACGCCTGGAACGAGGGCTGGCCCAACTGGCTTGCCGACGTGGTCACCCGCTCCTATGAGGAGGATTACGAGTTTGACGATTGCACTCCTTACACGGCCCTTATCGGCCGCCCTCTCGAGGAAATAGACACCTGCTGTCAGGATGGAGAATTCCACGATCCGTACATTACGGAGGGATTCGCCGCGGCTCTGTTGCGCGACATCGAGGACGAGAAGGACGACAACTACCATGCGATTGATGACGACAACGAGGGGTGGCCTGGTGGATATGATACAACTGACTGTATGCACCTGGGGCCGGATCAGATCTTTGACGTGGTCCTGACGCATCAACCAGAGACGCCGGCCGAGTTCATTGACATGTTCCTCACCCTGTACCCGCAGGACACGCCGGGGCTGTGGAAGACCGCGCAGAACGTCAATCCCGCCTACCTCTCCATGTTCCCAGCCGATACGGCCCCTCCCGGTCCCATCACCTCCCTGTACTCGCCGACACACCCGAGCGGTGTGGGCGGGGCATTGCCGTGCATTGCCGTGGCGTTCACGCAGCCGTGGGACGACGTCAGCGGAACCAACGGTTTCAGCGTCGAGTTCACCACGGACCCCGGTGGCGTCGTGCCCCCTGAAGGCAGCAACTGGTCTGGTCCCTGCGTGACCCGAGTCGCAAGTAGGCCGAAGGATTTCGGGACGTACTACGTCAGTATCCGGGCGAGAGACTTTGCGAGTCACTGGGGGCCGCCGGCCACGTTCGGACCGTTCGTCATCAACGGCGACTGCAACAGCAACGGCATTATTGATCTCTGCGATATCAAGTGCGACGCCCATGACCACGCGGAGGACGCAGGATTGCTGTGCGGAGGAATGCCCGCGGATTTCTGCGCCGTGACCGGGTGCGGCGGGAGCTATGACTGCAATCTCAACGCCGTCCCAGACGAGTGCGACCTAGCCAGTGGCACCAGTCTCGACTGCGATCGAAACGGAATTCCCGACGAATGCGACGAGGAGGCGGGAGACCTGATCCACTGGAACAAAGACGGAAGCGGCTCATGGCACGAGCCCGACAACTGGTACAAGCGGAGCGCGTGCCCCGATCCACCGCCCCCGCCCACCTGCGATACCCTGTTCCCGGCGGATTGCCCGGCAGTGCCGGTGACCCCCGACAACGTCTGCATCGACGTTCCCGGCAGTGACGTCACTGTCAGCTACACAGGCGGCGTCACCGAGATAGATGTTCTTGCGTCTTATGAGGATCTGAACATCGCCGGCGCGTCATTCCCCTGGGCCAAGCTGACGCTCAACGAGGCCTCGTGGATTGACGGCGACCTGGGGATCAGCGGCGACCACACGGAGCTGCGTGTAGAGGATCGCCTCGATATCGCCGGGATGTTCAACTGGACTGGAAGTACGTCCCACTCCTACCCTGCCGGGCTGGAAGGCCCCGGTGTGACGTATGCTAACAGCGGGGTGCAGATCGTCGACATCGTACGCCTGAATGGGCACCTGGTTCTCGACGGCAACACGACGTCGATCACCACCACCGGAGAACTGTCTTCCAGCGGGAATTCCGCCGTATTCGAGATTGCCCCGGGTTCGACCTATGAGCACCAGGGAAGCGGCTACATTCTCAGCGGTTTTACCGACGACCTGTTCGACAACGACGGCACGCTGATCAAGTCGGTGGATCCCGGAGAGAGCGTTCTCTCGTTCCCCATCGACAACTCCGGGCTGATCCACGTCCAGGACGGCACCCTTGTGCTGGACCGTCCCTGCAACAGCTCCGGGGACATCCTCGGCGAGCCGGGAACCACTCTCGATTTCCGCAACGGCGTGCGCGAGTTTTTCCCAAGCTCGAGCATCGTCGCGGACAACGTGATGTTCACCAGGGACACTCTGATCCGCGGAACCTACGACGTAACGACGGCAACGACGCACACAATCGACTCGCTGACCTTTACGAGCGAGGCAAACATCATCAGCTATGGCTCTTCCTTCTATCTCACCTCTGGCACCGTGAACTTCGACGCGATTGTCGGCGGGACGATCCAGTTCGATACGCTTAGCCTGGGCACGGGTTTCGGAACCGTGAACTTCAACAGCGGCGATCCGGTTCAGGTGGCAAACCTCGTCATCGCTCCGGGTACGGTCCAAGGGCCGAGCACCGTGACCGTCAGCACGCTCCTGACATGGGGGGGAAACTACGCAGAGTCCCGCATCATCGGTCCGGGTGTGCTCAACGTCAACGGCGAGATGACGATCGAGGCCGGGGGCAGCACGAAGCGCCTCAACAACCGTGTCCTGAACAATGCCGGCACCGCGACGTTCCTGGATGGGTTGGACCTGGATTCCTCTGCGGCGTTCAACAACTTGGCCGGTGGTGTCATCGACGTCCAGAATGAAGGCTACGTCTTCGAGGTCGATCGATTGGCGCCATTTAATAACGCCGGCACGTTGGTCAAGTCTGCCGGCGTGGGCACGAGCACCATCGCGATTCACTCCTTTAACAGCGGCACCGTCGAGGTGCAGACCGGCGAGCTCGAGTTCCACGGAGGTTGGAATTACGGACTGACGCATACCCAGATCGCCGGCCAGACCGTGCTCAACGGCGGCGATCTCGCTTTCAGGCATGAGGCGTTCTACGACATTCAGGGTGGCCTGCTGACCGGCGCCGGGACGATAACCGGCGACGTGGTCAACGCCGGGGGCACCGCAGCGCCCGGGTTCTCAGCGGGCGTGATCGACATCGACGGTAATTATACCCAGACGACAGGCGGCACGCTGGCGATTGAGATCTGCGGCCTGACCCAGGGCAGTGAGTACGATCTGCTAACAGTCACGGACACCGCCAGCCTAGCCGGGAATCTGGAGGTCATCTTCCCAACCGACGGTTTCACACCGGCAGCGGGCAACAGCTTCCAGATCCTCGCTTCGGGCAGCGTGACCGGCCAATTCGATTCCGTGAACGTAGCCAATCTGCCGCCGCAACTGAACATGGAAGTGGTCTACACCACCGGCGCCGTGACGCTCGGCATGGTGGAAGTGATTCCCGGTGACTGCGATTTCGACGGCGACGTGGACTTGTACGACTACGCTGATTGGGAGGCGTGCCTCTCGGGTCCCGGTGGCGGAATCGAGCCCGGGTGCGGTTGCTTCGACTTCGACGATGACGGCGATGTGGACCTGATCGATTTCGCCGCGCTTCAGGCGGCGTTCATCGGGTCATAGAGTGACTCGGTCGAACGACACGGTGTTGTGCTCGGAAGGAGCACCCGCCTGGCTGGGAAGCGAGCCGGCCAGCCGCTCTGCATTCGACCTGTCCTTCGTCGAGCGCCTGCAGATCCTCAGCTCAGTCGGCCCCGTGCCACGGATATGTGTTGTACGTGTGTTGCGCCGACTCGCTTCGGGTGCTCTCGGCTACGCTGCGTTACAGAGCAAACCCGCGCTCAGGACATGGACGACCCCGGTTGCCTTGTGCAACCGGGGTTGACTGCTGCCTGCGTGAGCTGAGCGTCATAAACGCCGATGGCGAGTTTCACACCAGTCTTGACGATCTTGACTACCCTCAATGGGTCCTATCGAAAGGGGCACCCGAGGCCGCGAGACCCACGTACTCTCTCCCATGTCCGCACCGGCCTGACAAGTGGATGAGACGACCCGTACTCCAGCCGAGCGAAAGAGAAGATCGCCCCCGCAACGATCACGTATCTCGCTGTCATCTTCGCTGCCCACGAGCGCCGTGTTTTGCCACATGCGCATCAGTAGGTCCAATCCTCGTGCGCCAGAGGCGCGCGGTTCAATTCCTTGCGGTGCAAACGCCACTGGGGCAGGGCTCGATCCATATGTTCCCTGAACCGGTCGGTGTGATGCCGCTCTAGGAAGTGAATCATCTCGTGCACTAGGATGTATTCAAGGCAGTGAGCAGACTTCTTGGCCAGTTCGAGATTGAGCCAGACGCGGCGGGCTTCGATGTTGCAGGTGCCCCACTTGGTCTTCATCTTTCTGATGCCCCAGTCAGCGACATTCACACCGATAACCGGCTGCCATTTGACAATCAACTCTGGAATCCGGGCACGGAGCCGCTCACGATACCACTGACTGAGCACGGCTTCCCGCTTATCTCTCTCGGCGCCGGGACGAACCGTCAATTCCATCGTACGGTTGTTGCGCAACCGGACCGAGGCGGCGCCGTCGTGCTCGACGACGTTCAACCGATATCGCCGTCCCTGAACGAAGTGGCTTTCGCCCGTGACCATCTCACGCTCAGATTGGCGATCCTGTGCGTCGAAGTCAGTCCGTCGGCGGCGAATCCAACCCAAACGCGAAATCACGGCCAGGCGCACGGCATCGTCGCTGAGGCGTTGCGGGACGGCCACACGCACACGCCCCTTCGGAGGGTAGACGCCGAGGTGGAGGTTCTTGATATCCTTGCGGACCACCTCCACCGGGATGCCTCGCACTTTGATCTGGCGCCGTTCAGTAGTCACGCTGGCTCTTCACGATCTCGAAAACCGCGTCCACGAGGACGTCGTCGTTTCCGATCGCCGACTTAATGGCATTGCGCACTTCACGTTCTTTGAACCGATTGCCGCGCCAACCTGACTTCGTAACGCTGCGAATCGCCGTATCAACCCGAATTGCCAATTCCTCGGACTGATCGAGGTTGTCGAACAGCGCCCGGAGATGGGGATGAAAGTCTGTTGCTCCTGCGCATAATAGACGGGTAGGTTCATTTTCCCATCTAAGAGGAGCAACAGACATGGAGAGTTTACCGATTTTCGTAGGTTTGGACTACCACCAGAATGGTGTTCAAGTG
>JAJDDU010000539.1 GCA_029260155.1 Phycisphaerae bacterium
GACTCCGGCGCGGAATAGGTTGCGGACGACCTTGTCCGCTCCGTGCTTGGTGCGCGTGAAGACCAGTGCCCTCGAATACGGCGTGTGTTCTAGAATGCTGCACAGCAGGTCCGACTTTGCGCTTTTCTCAACTCGATAGGCCCAGTGCTCGACGGATTCCGCCGGAGCGGATACCCGCGCGACCTCGACAGAAACCGGATCTTTCAAGATGTCCTTGGAGAGTGTTCGAATGGCCGATGGCACCGTCGCTGACAGCAGCAGCGTCTGCCGCCGCGTGGGAACCTTAGCGAGAATCCGTCGGATATCCGGCAGGAAGCCCATGTCCAACATGCGATCGGCTTCGTCGAGCACCAGGATGTTGACGGCGTCGAGCGTGACGTTGCCGTCACACATGTGATCCAAGAGGCGACCGGGAGTGGCCACCAGGATATCAACGCCGGCGCGCAAGACGCGAGCCTGCTTGCCCTTGTTGACTCCTCCGAAGACGACGGTGTGCCTCAGCCCGCAGAATCGCCCGTACGTCGAGAAGCTATCCGCGATCTGCACTGCCAGCTCACGCGTGGGGGCCAGCACAAGGGTGCGAATCTTACGCGCCTGTGCATTGCGACCGCCGGGGCGTCTCGGCGGCTGACCGCTGGACAATCGCTGCAAGATCGGCAGCGCGAACGCAGCCGTCTTGCCCGTGCCGGTTTGGGCGCACGCCAAAATGTCCTGCCCATTGAGGATCAGGGGAATCGCCTCGGCCTGGATCGGCGTCGGGGTCACATATCCAGCGGTATGAACCGCGTCCAGAAGCGGCTTCTCAAGCCGCAAATCTTCAAACTTCATGCAAGTAATGCTCTCTGAGGTATCTACAGGCGGGAGGTGTCAAAGGCGCGGGGCGCTTGCCAAAACCATCAATGCCTAGCTGCGATAGAGCTCTCTGTTTTGCCCCAAATACTGATCTGAGAGGATCTTATTGGCTTCGGCGTCAATTGTCAAACCCTAAACCGCCATGCACGCGGCACGCCGTCCAATCGAGGCCGGCAAGGCATGAAGGGTGAGAGTAAACAGCCGTAACCCAATACGCAGAATGACGTTAGGGAGAGTGTTGGTGACAATTGCTCGTCACTGCCCCGCGAAGGCAATCTGCAATCGTCCCCAGTCGTACAGGTCGACGTCACCATCGTCATCGAAGTCAAACACCGCACACCCGGGCGTGACATCGCCGGCTGGCCCTGTGCGGCAGGTTAGATAGCAGGCGTAATCGATCAAGTCGACGTCGCCATCGACATCGCAGTCCCCGGAAACTTCGCACTCGTCGGGAACCAGATTGCCGTTATCGTCATCGCTGTCGCCGCTGAGAACATCTGCGCCATCGGGAACACCGTTTTGGTTGCAGTCGGGCGCGTATGTGATGTGGACGCAGAAGCCGTCGACTGCAAGCACGCCGCAGTCGTCGGCGCCGACGTCGAATACTGCCAATGTCCAGAATCCTGCGGGATCGTCACCCTCGAAGTCGCCGAGCGCGCCGTGCGGCCCGAACACACCAGCCATTGCGGGTGGTGTAAGCGAACACGCCTCCTCCGCCGGCAGCAGCGCGTCGTCCCGCAGGGTGATGCTCACACCTCGCCCGCCGCACCCGTAGACGGACGCGGGGTTTCCCGGCAATTGCAGCAGTTCCACGTTTTTGTCTGCGTGGTTCAGGAGCAGCCACAGATCTCCGACCCAGTCGTGCTCTATCGTCAGGTCGACCGTCACCAATGTCGTCACGACGTTGCCAAGGCTGGGTTGAACCAGAGGCAGCAACAAGGACTCGTTTTCACCGAACAGCTCCCCGTTTCCGCCACAAAGCGTGGTCGTCTCGGCTGAAACAGTGCCCATCGTCGGCAAAAGCGTCACAGCCACCGAGATGGCTGCCAAGAGCCGGAGAGTCGCGGATTGTCGTGTTCGTTCAGCGGTTCGCATTGAGGTTCATCACTGCGTTTCGGGTGTGGTCGTGATACTGGGCGGGCTCTTCCATTTCCGTCGTATGGCACCAGCCTTCCGTGTGGCCCATGTTGTTGGCACCGGGCAGTTGACCACGGGCCATTTCTACCACGCCGTCGTCCGGGTCGGTCAGGAACAGATCGGTGAACAAGTTGCAAAAGTCGAAGCCGGGATGATCCTTGAACGAAGTCGTGTGGTAGTACACTTCGCTGCGTGCCCAAGACGGAATGCCCGACAGCCAAAGTGCGGCTCCGTCGTAGGTCATGTCGAAGTTCGTGCCGCATCCGGTTCCGAAAATCTTCCCCAGGATGGCGAGGTCGCCAGCGAGGGGAGTTCCCTGGTAAGGTGTCCCGATCGATTGAATGCGTCGTGGCCCGTTCGAGTAATCCAGGCCGCTCCAATAGTAGCTAAACAAATGCAGCGATGCGGCTCCACCCTGGCTGTGGGCAACAACACCGAACGACTTGAGCCCCCCGCCCTGCGCGCGGATCAACTGCGCGAATTGGTCGTGCGTTCGATTCTGATCGTTGTCGGAAAACTCGATTGCGTCGTCGAAATCCTCAACTGGCCACACACCACCGGAGCAATAACCATGAACCAACATGACCTTGTGCAATGTATTCGTGGAACATGGCGCTCCTGCCTCCACCGGCGGCAGTGGACGCGGATCTGCCCCCGAACGGTCCGCAGTGGACCCAGGCACGCCCATCAGCATTTCGGGTGTGATGATCTCGACATCAGCGCCGCCGGCAGCCGCGACACGGGCGAAACCGGCCTCAACCGCCATGACATCGCGCCGCGAAAACGGGACATGCGTGTCCGGATCCTGCAATCTCACGTGACGAAGCTGAAACGGTGGTTGCGCACCCGCGCGGCGAATCCACCGCGTATCGCACCACAGCGGCAGCGATCCGTCGACGGTGGCCAAGCGCGGATCAACCATCCCACTCAACCAGCAAACGGGAATGCTCGATTGACCAACGCCCGTCCCCCACAACTCAGCCGCGAGCAGCATCTTGCCCGCGATTGCGTCGGGCTGAATCGCCACGTCGAAACGCAAACGCCCGGTGTCGATCTGCGTTCCGCGCGCCGTACGTCCAAGCACCGCAGTCTGCTCGACAACGGTGAAGAAGTGTTGACTGCTACGCAGCAGCGGAGCGCCATC
>JAJDDU010000540.1 GCA_029260155.1 Phycisphaerae bacterium
GCGAAAGCGATTCCGCAATCGCCCAGGCGACGCAAACAGCAGTTGACACTCGTCTGGGTTCAGCGTCTCATGCGGACATGAGCGACACCACACCGACGGCGCCCTCCGGCAAGGGAGGCATCGACGTCGCAATCTGCATCGATTGTGACGCATTTGCACGTTTGCGCCCGGTGATACGACACCTCTGCGTCGGCCTGTTCGACCACGGCGTTCGCGTACGTATCATCACGTCGTCACCTGAGGCAGAAGCCCTGACCTCCCTCGGTCCGGTGGAGGTCTTCACGTATCGGGATGTTGCCTGGCCCTTGCATCGTTGGAACCTTCGCCGACTCATCGGCGAACTATCATCGCGACCGCCAACCTTGATTTACGCACTCTCGTCGGGAAGCTATCCGCTGAGCTACGCGCTGGCGGACGCCTTTGATGTCGAGGTCGTGACCCAGGTGAGCGCAGCCGGCGACGTCGACTCGCTGCACCGCTCGCATCGCTTGGCCTACATCATCGCCGCGAGTGAATCGTTGCTGAGCATGGTGCGTACTCGTGAAGAGCTTTCCGCGATACCGTCCAATCTCATACGCCCCGGCGTGCTGCGCGGTGCAGAACTGACCTGCTTTCGCAACGAAGAAGCAACTGCTTCATTGGTGTGTACAGCCAACTTGGACGCCCGCAACCGTGTCGCCGTCGTGGTCGAGGCCGCGCTCTTGGTCCGCGAACACGGGTTGAGGTTGCAGACTTTTCTGTTGGGAACGGGATCCAACGAACGCGCACTTCGCCAGATGGTGCGCACGCGCAAGCTGACCGCCGACCTGACCTTCACCCAACCAATCGGCGCCATGACCGATGTATTGCGCGGAGCCGATCTCTTCGTGCTTCCACCCGGAGCCGAACAGGTATCCGCCAACGCACTTCAGGCAATGGCCAGCGGCACGGCCGTGCTCTGCTTCGCCGGCGGCGTTGCCGACTGTTTCCACGATGGTGAAACGGCCATCGTCTGCCAAGAACGAACCGCCCACGCGCTGGCCGACGCACTCGAACGACTGCTGCGCGACCACGCCCTCGCCCACCGCATCGCGGACAACGCGAGGGAGTACGTCAAGAAACACCACCAGATGAGTACCATGGCGGAGTTGACCGTGCGCGCATTCGAAGAAGTGACGATGCCACACAAGACGTTCCGAATTCCGACTTGAGTCTCCGGCAATTGCACAGTGCCCACCATGGCGACTTCTCTGCAACACGAACTTCAGCAGAATCTCTCCGGCGAGGTTCGCTTCGATGCCCTGGCGCGTACACTGTATTCGACCGATGCAAGCATGTATGAAATAGTCCCGGCTGGCGTCGTTTGTCCACGACACGTAGCCGACGTCGTCGCGACAGTCGAGATATGCGCTGCCCGCGGCATGCCCATCGTCGCCCGCGGCGCGGGGACTGGATTGGCAGGCGGTGCGGTCGGCACGGGCGTGCAAATCGACTTCTCACGGCACATGCACACCATCAGCAAGCCGGACCTCGAAGCCGGAACGGTACGCGTGCAACCCGGCGCCGTACTCGACGAACTCAACGCACTCCTAGCTTCGGCGCAACTGCAGTTCGCGCCAGACGTCGCCACCGCAAGCCGCGCGACGATCGGCGGGATGATAGCCAACAACTCCTGCGGTGCCCATTCCCTTCTCTATGGGCGGACCGTAGATCATGTCGTGTCGTTGACAGTCGTTCTGCCGAACGGAACTGTCACAACCTGGCCATCGAACACTGCACCGAATGGAACATCTGCTCGGACCGTCGAAGACGAACTCTGTCGCATTGTGGACGCACACAGCCAAGAAATCCACAAACGCTTCCCTACCATACTGCGACGCAACGGCGGTTACGCCTTGGATCTCCTCCGCGAAACAAGGCAGGCCATTGACCCAACGCGTGTCATTTGCGGCAGCGAGGGGACACTGTGCCTCGTCACCGAAGCAGTTCTCCAACTCACACCACTGCCGGCATGCAAAGCGCTATTGCTGCTCGAATTCGACAGCGTGCTCGACGCACTGTCGACGGTACCGCTCATACTGCGGCACGCGCCCGCCGCCATCGAACTTCTGGATCATCATGTGCTCGCGGGCGCAGCGCGCGATGCCTCGGCCCAAACCTACGGCGATACTGTGGATACGTCGGCACCAGCCCTGTTGATCGTCGAGTTCTTCGACAAATCGCGCGAACAACTGTCGACCCGCATTTGCGAACTGCGGCGGGAACTGAAGTCGGACGGCACTAAACACACCGGTCGCACAGTCCTCGATCCCGACCAACAGCGCATTGTATGGGACATGCGCAAGCGCGGCCTCGGAATGTTGATGTCGAAGCCGGGCGACGTTCAGTCGTGCGCGTTCGTCGAGGACACTGCCGTCGATCCCAGTCACCTCAGAGACTACATCGAGCGATTTCAGGCGATCCTCCACGAAGAGGGGGCCCGCGACACAGCGTTCTACGCGCACGCGAGCGTGGGCGAGATTCACGTGCGTCCTGCTTTGAATCTCAAGACTGCGACCGGTGTATCGCAGGTGCTGCGTATCGCCGAACGTGTCAGCGACTTGGCACTCGAATTCGGCGGATCGATGACCGGCGAACACGGCGACGGAATCGTTCGTTCTTGTTGGATCGAAAAGATGTACGGACCGGTGATCGCCGGTGCGTTCAAGGAGATCAAACAAGCGTTCGACCCGCGGGGGCTCATGAACCCGGGAAAAATCGTCGGTCCGCTGCCCATGACCGAGCATCTGAGGTACGGACCGGAATACTCAACGACCCCGCTCAAGACGCATCTGGATCTTCGCAAGTACGGCGGATTCTCCGGTCTAGCTGAGATGTGCAGTGGAGTGGGCCAGTGTCGCCAGAAACTCGTCGGCACAATGTGCCCATCATTCATGGCCACCGGCGACGAAGTCCATTCGACTCGAGCGCGGGCCAACGCTCTACGCGTCGCATTGTCCAGCCATGGGCAGATCAACGGCTTGAGCGACCCCGCGCTCGACGAAGTCATGGACCTCTGCCTGATGTGCAAAGCGTGCAAGACGGAGTGTCCTACCGGCGTTGATCTGGCGGCGATGAAGGCGGAGTGGCTGTCTCAGAGACACCTGCGTGACGGCGTGCCGCGTGCCGCGAGATTCTTCGCGAACGCGCCCCAAATGACGCGGTTGGCCAGCCGATTTCCGCGACTCGCGAATATCATGCTCGGGTCGCCCGCAGTGCGCGCTCTGCTCGAACGCCGGTATGGAATGGACCGGCGCATTCCACCGCATCTTCTGGCAACAACGACATTCGAGCGGCGGTTCCGCCGTCAACGCAAGCAAGGACATACGCGCAACGATGGCAGGCCGTCAGTCGTGTATCTAATCGACACGTGGGCCAATTACTATACACCGAACGTCGGCATTGCAGCCGTGCGGCTGCTGGAAGCGGCCGGGTTTCACGTCATAGTCCCCCATTATGCCTGTTGCGGCCGAACATTGATCAGCAAAGGACTTCTGGCGGACGCGAAGAACGTCGCGGAAACAAACCTGAGCAATCTCGCACGCTTTGCCGACAGGCAAATACCCATCGTGGGAACTGAGCCCAGTTGCATTCTCACACTGTGTGACGAGTACCCTCGCTTGGTTCCCGGAGAGGATACCCTTGCAGTCGCCCGCCTTGCGCAGCCGCTGGAGTCATTCCTCGAAAGCGTCTTGGACATCGAGCCAGACCGCATTTGCTTCGCGCAATCCGAGAAACGCATCCTGTACCACGGACACTGCCATCAGAAGGCCATCGTCGGGGGAGCGAGCGCCGCCCGCCTGCTGAACAGGCCGCCGGGACATCGCGTGGAGGAGCTCGATGCTGGTTGTTGCGGAATGGCAGGCGCCTTTGGCCACGAGAAAGAACACTACGACGTCGCCCATGCCATCGGAGCGCAACGCCTCTTCCCCGCCATCGAAACGTCTCGCGGCGCGCACGTCGCGGTGTCAGGATTCAGCTGCCGTGAGCAGATCACCCATCACACCGACGCCACCCCGCGCCACGTGGTCGAGTTCCTCGCGGACGCACTCGCCGACTCCCCGCTCAGGTCGCAAAGTCTGCCGCGCGAATCTCAGTAAGTCGCGACCCGGACGCAAGCGCCTCGGCAAACGATCGAAAACGGAAGTGCTTGCCGAGGAGCCGCACTTTGCTCGCGAAACCGCGCCGACCCAATCCTTGGTGCAGCTTCTGCTTGAGCGGCAATACCAAATCTCCCCACGGCGGCGGCGGCGAACTGCGCCGAAACTCGCCCGGATCGATCTCGTACGGATGGCAGTAGAACACAGGCCACGTACTCCGCCGCGCGCTTTCACTCTGAATCAGCCGGCGCAACAGCCAGCCGGGAAACAACCGCGCGTACCCGCCGCCGGAAATCGGAATATTTCGCCCAAACGCGCGCTTGGCGGTCAGCGGAAACTCGACGATCGACCGGTCGTTTTGCAATCCGACATTGCAAGTCTCGTGCGGCCAATCTGGAATGCCGTACCGCGACCCCGCGATCGGAAAAATGCTCGAATCGTACGCGAACCCCTCTTCAGACAAAACGTCCAACGCCCACAGATTGCCCGCCCCAATCGAAAAGACAGGCGCGCGGTAGCCGCACACGCCCTCACCGGTCAGGTCGCCGATGATGCCAACGGCCCGCCGCAAGTCCTCCCGAAAACGCTCCGGATCCAACAAATGC
>JAJDDU010000055.1 GCA_029260155.1 Phycisphaerae bacterium
CATCCCCGACGAGTGCGAGCCTGACTGCAACGACAACAACATACTCGACAGCCAAGATATCATCGACGGCACGAGCCGAGACTGCAATGGAAACGCGGTCCCGGATGAGTGCGAGATCGATCAAGCAGCAGGGCCTGGCTACTTCTGCGATTCGGCCGCCCCACCCCCGCCACTGACTTCCTGCGACGCGGATGTCAACGGTAACGGCATCCCCGACATATGCGAGCCGGACTGCAACGACAACGGCATCCCCGACACGTGGGACATTGCTGTCGGCACGAGTCTGGACTGCCAGCTGAACAGCGTCCCGGATGAGTGCGACGTCGATCCGGCCGACCCCGACGAAGACGGTGAAGTGAGCAACGACGTGGACGGCGACACCGTCCCCGACGAGTGCGAGCCGGACTGCCAGCCTAACGGCGTTCCGGATGATTGGGATATCCTCATGGGTTCGGGCGTGGACTGCCAAGGCAACGGCATTCCAGACGAGTGCGACATCGCTTCCGGCAGCAGCCTGGATACAGACGGCAACGGCATCCCCGATGAGTGCGAAGACTGCAACGGCAATGGGATCCAGGACTACATCGACGTTGCCAACGGAACGAGCGAGGACTGCAATGGCAATCTCCTTCCGGACGAGTGCGAGCCGAGCCTCGATTCCTTCCAGTGGATCGGGTCGGATGGAGGTTCCTTCACCGACCCGACCAACTGGGACCTCGGCAGCGTCCCGGGCGGCGACGCGGTGTTGAGCAATACTTCAGCCGTCACCAACAAGTCGATTCTGGCTAACGCCGGAATGACCGAGGTTTGCAGTCTGACGGTCGAAGCCACAGAAGCAGGTGAACAGATCCTGCAGATCAACAGCGGCAGCACGCTCTATCCGGCCTCCGGAGCTGTCGTCAACACGGATGGTGAGATCGAGCTTGCTGGCGGAACGTTGCTCGGACCGACGATCAACAACGCCGGCGCCTCTATCGTTGGCTTTGGAGCGATCGAAGCCGAAATCGTCAACACCGGGATCCTCGAAGGGTCAATCGCCGGAACACTCACACTCGACGGACCGGCACTCGGCAACCAACCCTCGGGAACCATAATCGCGCCGTTTGGATCGCTCATCGATGTGCGTTCGACCACAGTGATGCAGCAGGGGGCTATCGAGGTTCACTCCTCGGCCGTGGCCCATTTCGCCCACGCTCTCACCAACCAGCCCAACGCCTCGATCTCAATCCTGGGCGGCGCACTGGGGGCCGATGGGTTGATCAACCAAGCCATGGCCAGCATTACCGGGTTCGGCACGATCGAGGCCGACCTTGCCAACGATGTTGATGGCGACGTGACCGTCGTGGCCGACACTGAGATTGTCGGCAATGTCGAAAACAACGGGACGATCACCGTTCAAAGTGGGTTGCTGACGATCATAGGAAACCTGACGGGTTCGGGAACGATCATCGGCGATTTCGGCGGAGGCGGGCCGATGCCCCTCGGCAACAATGGCCTGACCGTGCTCGGCGATTCCACCATTGACGCCGCGTCTTCGCTGACGTTGATCGATGGCGTGCTGAAGGTCGGCGGCAACTTCGACGTTGCGATCAACGATTCCAGCCGGTTTGGCATGACGGGCTGTACGCTCCAGTTTGTCGGGGTCGGAGGCACTTGGCAGACGATGGAGACGCTAGCGGAAGATGTTGGCCGAGACGTCGACTTGCCAGATGCATCGCTGTTCTCACTGAATAGGCTCCGCATCGGTCCGACTGCCACAACGGTCCGGCTTGTCGACAATCGTGACAACGCGACCGGCGCCGGGAGCGAGGCCTTGTACATTAGCACGCTGGTACTCGAGTCGGGTATTAGCATTGATCTGGCCGGTCTACGAATCTACTACGGTACGGTCACGCCGGCCGCCCCGTTCAATCCTGGCAGTGGCGTGACAGTGACGGATTCGGTCGGCGGTGGCGGACTGGTTCCCATCGGCCTGTCGATCCTGGGCGACTTCGACGACGACGGTGATGTTGACGTGTCCGATTACACCGCCTGGTCCGGTTGCGTAACCGGTCCTGGCAACGATCCCTATCCCGAGGGTTGCGAGGCCTTCGACTTCGATTCTGACTTGGACGTAGACCTACACGACTTCGCCGGCTTCCAGGCTGCGTTCACCGGTTCGCCGTAGGGAACTCCGCGAGCCGCTCACGCGCAGCGCGGTGGCAGCGGGTGCGCTAAGTGCTGCTGCGGTTGTGACTTGCATTGGCAGAGAACGAGTATGACTGTCGAATTCGGCCACTCTGAAGAGCATGCCAATATGGTCTTTGTGCAACGACATAACTGTGTGTCGGGCTCGGCGAGCGCTTCGTTTCTGGGCGAGCCGACGGGGCGACGGCCCGTTTGGCCCGTCACCGACGCCAATCGCAATCACGGTCATCTGAAGGAGCCCCGAAGCTGCACTGCGTTGCTTGACATCGCTGTCGCAGGTCAGCTAGTGTAGTGTTTCATGTTGATGGCATTTTATCCAAGACGGCTCGTGCGCGGCGGACTTTTTCGAGGATCGTTTCAGCTTTGGCGGTCCATTTGAACGTCTTCCGATGTAGGTTGTGATCGTCGATGAACGATC
>JAJDDU010000541.1 GCA_029260155.1 Phycisphaerae bacterium
GGTGGCCGAAGCCGTAATCCGGTTCGCCATGACCGACGCCGACGGAAAATGAGCATCAGATATGAGTGGTAGCGTGCAACCCGTTCCAGGATTGAATCAGCCGAGCATCCACCCCGCAGCCATGATCGACGCGCGGGCGCAGATCGGATGCGACGTCGAGATCGGACCGTATTGTGTTGTTGGCCCGCACGTGGTGCTCGGCGATGGTTGCGTCCTGCACAATCACGTGACGCTGGCCGGGCACACGACCATTGGTCCTGGTTGCAGTTTCTTCCCCAACGCGATCATCGGGATGGCGCCACAGGACTTGAAACATCGCGGCGAGGAGACCTACCTCGAAATCGGCAGTGGGAACATCTTTCGCGAGCAGGTCACCGTACACCCGGGGACCTCGAACGGCGGATCCTACACCCGCATCGGCGACAACAATTTCTTCCTCGTCGGCGTACACATTGCCCACGATTGCATCGTTGGCGACAACTGCGTCTTGGCCAACGGCGTGCAGCTGGCCGGCCACGTCAAGCTTGAGTCCAACGTCACATTCGGCGGCGGGACCGGTGTTCACCACTTTGTCACCATTGGAACGCACGCCTTCGTCGGCGGGCTGTCTCGAATTACGCAAGACGTGCCGCCGTTCATGATCGCCGTCGCCGCACGCGGACCGCGCAGCGAAATCCGCATGATCAACGGTGTTGGTATTCAGCGCGCGGGTTTCTCCGAGGAGCAGATTCTCGCATTGAAGATGGCTTTCTTGAGGCTTTTCTCGCGCCGGGCGCGCAGCTCTGGTGTGCCCATCATGGAGTCCATCCGGCAGATTCTCGATGAGAAACCGATTGACGAGAACGTTAAGTATCTTTGCGACTTCCTCATCCGCTCCTACGAGCACGGGCGTCATGGCCGATACCTTGAGTCCCTCCGCAACGACGCCAAGAAGGGAAAAGAAGATGGCTGAGTTCACAAGAATGTCCCAGTCCGAGCCGCGACCGTCGGGAAGCGGAGACCAACCGTGAGCAATCGCCTAAGAACAGCCCTTATCGGCGCGGGCCACATGGGCAAACACCACGCGCGCATCTACTCCGAATTGCCTGATGTTGAGCTGGTGGCCGTCTGTGACGCGAACGCCGAGCGCGCCGAAGAAATCGCTTCAATGGTGGGTGCTCCGGCGGTGACCCGTGCAGCCGATCTGATCGGCAAGGTCGATGCAGTGACCATCGCGGTCCCCACGGTGTACCACGCTGAAGTTGCGAGGCCGTTTCTCGAAGCGGGCATCGCCACGCTGATCGAAAAGCCGATCGCCCCCAACCGTGAGACCGCCGCTCAGATGCTTGAGTGGGCGGATAAGTCGGGCGCGGTCGTTAGCGTAGGCCATTCCGAGCGATTCAATCCCGTCGTGCTGGCCATGAGTCGCATGGAGGTCGAGCCCAAGTTCATCGAGACGCAGCGGGTAAGTCCTTTTACCTTCCGAAGTGCCGACATCGGCGTGGTCTTCGACATGATGATCCACGATATCGACATTGTCCTGCATTTGGTGAAGTCTCGGCGCTACAAGATCCATGCTGTCGGCGTCAACGTGCTCGGGCCCCACGAGGATGTTGCCAATGCGCGCATTACCTTCGACAACGGTTGCGTGGTCAACCTTACCGCGTCGCGATTGGCGCTCAAGACGCACCGGCGTATCCGGGTGTTCTCGCCCGACGCTTACTTTACGATGGACTACCAGAACAAGACGGGCTTGGCGGTCAAGAAGGACGCCAACCTCGATCTCATCACGATGGCCCGCGAGCGCAATCTCACCGATCTCTCAGATCTCACCGCGGCTGACTATGGTAAGATGCTTAAGGTATCGCCTTTGGTTGTGGACGACGTCGAGCCCCTCCGCGCCGAGATTGAGTCGTTCCTGAACGCCGTTCGCACCGGCGAACCCCCAGCCGTCACCGGCCAGGACGGGCTCGCCGCGGTCCAACTCGCCGAAGACATCGTCGCCGCCATCAAACACGGCGAGTGGACCCTGTAGCATCGCCTTGGTCGCCGACCATCGAAAAACGTTGACGCCCTAGGTTTCGAAGAATAGCATTCACAGTATGATCGCTCGATTGCGACAGTTCTTGGTGTTGGGGCTACTCAGCACCATTCTGCTTAGTGTCGGTTGCTCTTGTACGGACTTTGACGGTCAGCCCGTGCCGTGCGGGAGTCCCCTGGTGAACGTGGTGAACGCCATCTTCACCCCTTTGCTCGAATCGGTTGTCTTTGTTGATTCGCTTTTGCCCTGACCCGATCTGCCGACTAGCATCGTGTGATTCAACCCGAGTGCGGCGAGCAGGAAGCGAAGAACGATGCCGACTATTTCACGTTTCTACGGGATTTTGATCTGTATGTTCTACCGTGACCATGCGCCGCCTCATTTTGATGCGGTGTATGGAAAACATGAGTTGACCGTGGGAATATCGCCGATCGTGATTCTGCAGGGATCGGCCCCGGCGCGGGTCCGCTCGATGGTTTTGGAGAGGGCTGCCATTCATCAGCAGGAGTTGTTGTCAGACTGGGACGCTTGCCGCCAAGGCAGTGAACCCGCGAAAATCGCGCCGCTGGAATGACACGGAGGGAATCGATGATGCACAAAATCCTGAGCGCAACCGTCGCGGGGGAGTACGTCGTGAAAATGCGGTTCTCGGACGGCCTCTCGGGCAACTATGACATGAGGCCGCTCGTGGATGCTGGCGGCGTGTTCTCTGCGTTGCGCGATCCGTCCGTGTTCGAACGGGTCCAGATTGGCGAGGGCGGTCGGTACATCGAGTGGCCAAGCGAGATCGATCTCTGCGCCGATGCGTTGTGGCGCGCTGTGCAGGGGATGGTCGACGCAGCCTGACACAGGATTGGAATACGGCAGCATGCCTCAAGGTCGCGCCGCCATCAAACACGGCGAGTGGACCCTGTAGCCCCGGCTCGCCCGCTTGTCGGCGGCGGGTGATTCGATTACGTTATGCGCGGTTTCGAACACCGACTTTGGAGTTACGTTGCATGCATGCTTTCAACACGCGACCCCTGTGGGCAGTGGGGTTTCTATTCATCGTGATGGCTTCTGCCACGGTTCTCGCCCAGCCGGCACTGAAGATCGATCCGACGCAAGAGGCTTCGACTCTCGCCAACATCCGGCAGCTCACCAACGAGGGGATGGGGTTCACCAAGGCAGGCGAAGCATACTTCTCGCCCGACGGCAAGAAGGTGATTTTTCAAGCCGTCCCCAAGGAGGAGCAACACTACCAGATTTACACGATCCCGACGGCGGGGGGGAAACCGAAACGTGTCAGCACGGGGCGCGGGGCGTGTACGTGCGCGTTCTTCCACCCGACGAAAGATAGAATCCTCTTCGCGTCGACTCACGAGGATCCGCGAATCGCCGATCCCGACGCCGAGTTCCCGGTTCCCGGATACAAGCGTGAGGGAGGCAACTACCGGTGGGATTTCAACCCTTATATGGAGATCTACCAGGCCAACGCGGACGGTTCCTCGCTCGTCAAACTCACCGACGCGCTGGGCTACGATGCTGAAGGTGCCTATTCGAAAGACGGCAAGACGATTGCGTTTGCCAGCAACCGCACCGGGCACATGAACATCTACACGATGAACGCCGACGGAACGAATGTGAAACAGGTCACGCACGCCGACGGTTGCTACAACGGCGGGCCTTTCCTCTCACCGGACGGAAAGCGCATCGTCTTTCGCGCGGACCGAGATCGGAAAGACTACCTCGAGATCTACGTGATCAATGTGGACGGGACCGGCGAAGTGAAACTCACCACCAACGACGCGGTGAATTGGGCGCCGTACTGGCACCCGAATGGCAAAACCATTGTGTTCACCACCTCCCTGCATGGCCACAGCAACTACGAGGTGTATCTGATGAACGTGGACACACGCACGTTTCGCCGTGTCACGCACAGCCGAAAGTTCGACGGGCTCCCCGTATTTAGCAACGATGGCAAGATGCTGATGTGGACCTCGCAGCGTGGTCCGGGCGGCGCGAGCCACGTGTTTGTCGCGGACTTCAAACTGCCCGACGGCTTCTGATTCCGCGTTACCGTTTTTCGAACGGGTCCGGCGCGCCGGACGTCATGTAGCGTTTGCACTGCGGACAGGGCACGCCGTCGTCGACGGGATCCCATACCCCCAGATGGTGGCTTACTTCCGAGACCTGAGCATTCCCGGCTGCGTCGCGCGTCATGCGGACGAGCGCTGGCTTTTCGCCATGAACGGAGCAGGCATATTTGACCAGGATGTCGGCTGCGTGGTTGCACTGTGGGCAGGGCAGGCGGCGGGTCGTTCCGCGCTCGGCAAAGACGTGCTGCTCGGGACACCGCCACAATACGGTTGTCTCTGTTAACCGTCTTTGCATCGCCGTAGCGGGACCGGGGCGTGTACGCACGAAGAGCCACGTTCCGAGGAAGAGCAACGAGACGACAACCGCGCCACAGAAACTGTAGATCGCGGTCCGGCGGCGATTCGCTTCGGCGGTGAGGCTGCGAATCACGCTAGGAAGCTCCCGATGATTGGATTCGCACGATCAATCCGCACGGTTGATGGCACCGGTCCACCAGAAGAGTCGCGCCGGTGCGAAGGAATAGTGAGGCAGTTCATAGTCAGAACACAACGGGCACCCGCCGGACGCGCAGTCTCCGTAGTAGTTGCTGATACGATCTTCCATCAACTCCTGTGTGCGGACGCGCTTGGCTGCACCGCCAATCGTCAGCACGTTGATGTGGCCGAAGTGACGGCCTGTTAGCCAGGAGTCACGCAGTCCCGCGAACGCGGGTTGAAAACCGTCGTCCCATGGCAACCACCCATCGTTGCGATCCACGAAGCCATCGACGACGATGTCCGGACCCATATCCGCGAGCAAGATGGTTTCCAGCGGTGATGCGGGACCGTGTCGATCCAGATTGCCGAGCCCGGCTGCGCGGATGACGTTGTTCATCCCATAGCTTGAGGTGTCGGGAGCGCCGGAGCGCCGCGCCGCGCCGGACGTGCCGTCGATCATGGAGCGGGCCGGATCGGCTGGGCACGCAACGGCTGACGGGTTGCCGAGGTACTTGGGAAAGAGCGGACCGTACCAGGGCGCGGCCGACCCAGGTGTACCATCGGATTTTTTTTCGTCCATTGCTTGGGGAAGCCAGCCACGATGGTCGAGGCGATATTCGTGCAGTGATCGCCCCAGCTCGCGCAGGTTGTGCAAGCAGACCGTCGACGAGGCCTGGTGCATCGAGCGGCGGACGGAGGGCAGCAGCATCGTGATCAGAATCCCAGTGATGCCCAGGACGGTTAGGAGCTCAATCAGGGTGAACCCCTCGCGGTGCCGCCGAGCGCGCTGAGAAGCCGTGGACGAAGCTTGTTTTGACATCACACACATGCTCTAAGAAGTTTACCGAACACCCAAGGCCACTGCAACAACTTATGCAAACCCAACTTACGGCACCGCTGAAAACGTTGCCGGTGGCCGCTGTTTCGCGTATCCGGCGTCATATGGTACAATGCGGCTGTGTTTCGGACGTCACAACCGCCCACCGACCCGCAACGCGTTGGTGTTCCCCGGTTCTTTTTGGATAGTACGCTGCTCGAATGCTCCCTGTGCGAATTACCGATGAACTCTTGCCTTTCGTGAGGCAGCCGAGCCAATATATCGGGCGTGAGATCAATGGTCTCGTCAAGCCCGCTGATTGGGACAACGCCGAGGTGCGTGTTGTCATCGGTTTTCCCGACACATACACCATCGGCATGAGCCACCTCGGCTGCCAGATTCTCTACTGGCTTTGCAATCATACGTCTGGGGTGTGCGCCGAACGAACCTACTGCCCTTGGCATGACGCCGAGGCTGTCATGCGCGAAAAGGGCATCCCGTTGTTCACGTGGGACACACGCCGGCGCGTAGGCGATGCTGATATTTTCGCAATTTCGCTGCAATACGAGATGGCGTTTACCAATTTGCTGACGCTGCTCGATCTGTCGGGCATCCCGCTTCGCAGTGCTGGGCGCGACGATTCGCACCCGCTGGTTATCGTCGGCGGCCCGCAGGCTGACAATCCGGAGCCGGTCGCTGATTTCGTTGATCTCGTCGTCCTCGGCGATGGCGAGGAGTCCATGAAGGCCATTCTCGCCAAGTACAAGGAGCTCAAAGCAGGCGGCGTGCGGCGACGTGACATGATTCGCATCATGGCTGAGAGCTTCGAGTGGGTTTACGCGCCCGCACTCTATGACGTTTCTTACGAGGGAAGCGGGGCGGTTCGTTCCATCGACCGTCAGTCGGATCGCATCCCGCAGCGTATCGAACGGTGTACGACACCGGATCTGAACGAGGCGCCGTTTCCCGTTCGGCCGCTGATTCCCTTTGTCGATGTGGTTCACGATCGTATCGCCATCGAGATCATGCGCGGTTGTCCGCAGCGATGCCGGTTTTGTCACGCCGGGTATACGAAGCGTCCGTTGGGCTTGCGTTCGGTGGAGAAGATTCTGGAAATCGCTGAGACGATGTGGCGGGCGACCGGCGTGGACGAACTCGGATTGCTCTCGCTCTCGACGGCTGACTACCCGCATCTGCCCGAGTTGGCTGCGCGCGCGTCTGAGCAGTTCGCCCACCGGGGTGTGAGCCTGTCCGTTCCTTCGTTGCGGGTCGACAAGATGCTGACGGACATTCCGTCGATGGTTAAGGCGGTTCGCAAATCCGGCTTGACGATCGCGGTTGAGGCGGCGCGCGACGACATGCGTGCCGCGATTCGCAAGAAGGTCACCGACGGCCGGCTTCTGGACGGCGTGCGGAACGCGTATGAAGCGGGATGGCGGAGCGTCAAACTCTACTTTATGGCAGGTTTTCCGGGTGAGCGTCCTGAGGATATCGACGGGATTCTCGATCTTAGCCAGCGGGTTAGCGATCTTCGGCGTGAAGTTTCCGGCGGACCGGCCAAGGTGTCTGCGGCGGTCGGCTGGTTGGTTCCGAAACCGTACACGCCGTTTCAGTGGGCTGCGCAGCCATCGGCTGAGTACTTTCGCGATGTCCGAGCCAGGCTGCGCAGTTTGGCGAGCGCCAACCGCAAGTCAGCCGTTCGTGTTAAGATGCACAACGTCGACCGTTCGGTGCTTGAAGCGGTCTTTTCGCGTGGCGACCGCAGGCTCGCGCCGGTGATCGAAGCCGCATGGCGTGGTGGGGCACGCTTCGACGGCTGGGATGAGTCGTTCAATCCAGGCGTGTGGTGGCGGGCGTTTGAGGACGTAGGGATCGACATGGGTTTCTATGCCCATCGCGAACGCCCGGCAGACGAGGTCTTTCCGTGGTCGCATCTGCACGGCGGGGCGCCCCAAGACTACCTCCGGCGACAATACGAAGACACCTTCACGCATCTTGACGGCGTGGACGACGCGAGGTCGCTTCCCATCCTGACATAGTCGGCGTCGATTGGTTGAAGCACGAAGTTTGCGACGCAGCATGGCATGTTGCTCGGTGGTCCGCCGCATCGGGTCCACGCGAAAGGCCCACGTTCACTGATAGTAGCGAACGTGGGCCCTTGCTCGAATCTGTTACTGCCAGTGCTACCCAGCAGGAATCGGTGTCGGCGTATTAACGCCTCCTCGCTGAGGCACGAGAGTTTCCATCGCGCCCCCAGGGAACCCGCCCGCGTTCGGGGGGTCGAATGTCTCGGCGTCGGTCACCGTGTGACAGTCACGGCAGCTGAGTCCCTGCGTTAGCAGGCCGGTCGCGCCGGCGTGACCCTGATCGACGGCGACGCCCGTGGCCGGGTCGATATACTCAAGTTCCGCGTTCTCGCCGATCAGGAATCCGTAGCTGGCGATGCCAGGCAAGAACGTGTCGAGCTCGGTCACGGGATAGGTAGTGGTGTCGGAGAAGTCCGGCAACGAACCGCTTCCGCTACCTGACATCTTGACGGCTTGGATATCGGCATCACCGCCATCGAGCGACAGGGTGTAGCCGAAAGACACATAGTGGTCCCTCACCGTGACCATGCCCGTGTGAACGGCAAAGGCGATGTTGTAGATGTTGCCATCCGCCAGCGCGGTATCGTCGTCGTTTCCGGTGTCGAGGGCTCGCTGAATGTTGGAGTCCCATCGTCCAAAGAGCGGGTCGCCGCTGGACGCGGTAAACGTCGTTCCGTCGGCGACAATATCACCTCGGCTACCCTCGGTCTGACGCAGCCTGCGGCGCGGCACGGTGTCGCCTTCGCTTGGGACATAACCCATGGCGATTGCATCGGCGTAGTCAATCCCGACCGGATTCGGGGCGTTGACGCCGAGGTCGGCGGCTGTGTCATCGACGAAACTGCGTAGCGGGCTGGTGAACAGGTCGTCAAACGGGAAGGCGTAGAGTCCGCCGGTGGTGGCCGGGTCGAACACCCACTGCGGGTTGCCGTCGTCGTCGGTGCTGGCTGTCGCGTAAGGGCCTGTTCCGTCGTCGCCATGGCGGGATCCGCCCTTACCGTCGTCCTCGCCGTTGATGCGCTGGCCGACCCACTGGTCATCGGACAGACCAATCGGGTTTGCGCGGCCAAGTCGGTGATGCCAGAGGTCAAGACGGCCCGGGATGGTGTCGGGGAGGTATTTGTGAACCTCGCCGTCATCGTGCACCCAGGTGGGCATGGCCCGACTGTTGTCGTGGCAGGTAAGCGTGCAACCGAATTCAAGGAAGCCCTCAACCGCATTGGGACCCGTCGGGTCGTCGAGCATGAACGTGACGCGGGACTCGTAAATCGTGGAGTTTATGCCAGTCGATCCACGGGCCTCATCTTCGTCGATCGTGGCCTGGGCATCTCGCCGAACGCCGCCCTCGCGCTGCCAAGCGCCATCGGTGTAGCGGAAGTAGTCATGGGTGTCGCCCTTGTCGCCTTCCCAGCTCATGTGGAAAAACATGGTGTCATCGTTGTAGGCAGCCTGGACGGTAAACGGCAGGACCATGGCTTTGTCCGCATCCAAGCCCTTGAGCGTTGGGGCGTCGCCGGTGGAATCCGGCGGCGTGTCAGTGCTGCCGTTGTCGTTGTCGTTGTCTACGGGAGGTGTGTCGGTGCTTCCGTTGTCGTTGTCCACGGGAGGATCGATGTCCACGCCCGGACAGCCAACCAAGGCCAGCGTGGCCGTCCCTACGAGGAGCAGTGTGCAGATCGTCCGCAACCACTCCCATCCAAAAACTCGTCTTTTCACCATTTTGATATCCTTTCTCAAGTGAGATAATTAAAACGCGGCCCGACCCGGCGACCGCCCACCGGGAGACCTCGCACGTTGCGCGCCACGCCGAGCAGC
>JAJDDU010000542.1 GCA_029260155.1 Phycisphaerae bacterium
CCGCCCTGAATGCAACTGTACGCAACAACGGTATCGGAACCGGCTTGATCCATGATCTGTGGAGCGCCTGCGGGCGCGTTGTTCCAAACGATGCAGTTGGTGAACGTCGGGGCGCTCTGCGCGAAGCTGAGTACCGCCACGTGGCAGCCCTTGGCGCGTCCTCGAACTGAGATCGAGAAGACGCTCTTTGCTTCGTCCGAGCCAAGGTGGTATCCGGAACTGCGGATGGCGGCGGGCGGCGCCAAACCCGTTCGCGAGGGGGGTGAACTCCTGGCGACGAGCTACGATCGTTCGCTGCTCGCTGAGGGGTTGCCCAACGGCGAAATCCGCGTAACCGAAGTGCAAACGCGGCAGACTGTCGCGCAGCTGGGCAGGCATGATGCCGCGGTTCTGGCCGTGGCGTTCAGTCGCGACGGCAAGAGACTGCTCTCCGGAAGCGCGGATCGTACGCCGAAGGTCTGGGATCTGCCAAGCGGCGCCGAGATTGCGACGCTGAGGGGACATCGCGACAAAGCCTATTCCGTCACCTTTAGCCCGGATGGACGGCGAATCGTATCGGGCGGCAACGACGCTTCGATTCTGATCTGGGATGCCGAGACGTTTGAGCAGCTCACCGCGCTGACTGGCCATACGAGCTACGTTCACTCGGTGTGTTTCAGCCCCGATGGCACGATACTCGCATCCGGTTCCGGCGATGGAACGGTACGAGTCTGGGATTCGGTTCTACCGGTTGATCG
Organism: Phycisphaerae bacterium; assembly: GCA_029260155.1. Classification (GTDB taxonomy): domain Bacteria; phylum Planctomycetota; class Phycisphaerae; order UBA1845; family UBA1845; genus OFTM285. The sequence continues at coordinate 738 of JAJDDU010000542.1, forward strand.
ATGGCAAGAAGTCCAGTCCGCTCAGCGACAGCGACGCAACGCAGCCGCGATGGTCGACGAACTCCTCGACCCGCTGGCTGTAGCCGACTACCTCCGCGCCGACGATACGCTGGATGACGAACACCGCCGCGCTGGGCTGCGCGTCCTCCTGCAGCGCACGACCGGCTTGCCCGGCGGCGCGCAGCACAACGCCACGCCGTGAGCAAACTGCCCGCCAAGCCTGCAACCGCGCGGTCTGTCGACGCTCAGCTCACGCAGCCGCGTAAGCGGAAACGTAAGCCACGGCGAGACAAGGGTTAACGGGTTGTGCCACAAGGGATTGCGCACTGAGCGCGCACTGGATCCCAGACTGGTCTAGGACTGTTCTTAGGGTGGTCCGGACACAACTCTGGCACAACTCTTTGCGGGAGAGACTCGTCAGTTCACCACGTGGCACGTATTGCTCCTGATCATCGCGATTGGGAGTGGGAAACGCGACGGCGGAGAAGCCGAGCTGGACCGGCGATTCACAACGGCCGACGCCCGGATGGAGCCTAACCGACCATACCCGAGTCTTTAGGCGTGGCGATGCACTAGGGAATACGTCGGTTGACGAGAACCTGCACGGCGTCGTCCAAGCCGAAGCTTGAGCCCTGCTGGCTGGTCAGCGCCAAATCGAGATCTCCATCGCCATCGATGTCTTCGGCGGCGATGGCACGCGGTTGGTCGGCTGCCCCGTGGGTCGCACCGACAACGAACGACCCGTCGCCGTTGTTGAGCAAGAGCGAGCACGAGCCACCGAACGAATTCGCGACGGCCAAATCAAGATCGCCGTCGCCGTCGAGATCTCGCGCAACCAGCGCCAGCGGAGCTCGCCCCACAGGAACTGATTGAGGCGGAAAGAACGTGCCGTCCGCGCTGTTGAGTAGTATCGAGACGTCATCGCCTGCAGCGTTGGTGACGGCGAGGTCGATATCTCCATCACCGTCAAGATCGCCGGCGGCGATTCCCGTGGGACGATCGCCCGCGGTGTAGGTGACGTGTTCGGCGAAGTTCGCATCGCCCGCGTTCCGCAAAAACGAGATGTCGTTCGTGTCACCATTGACGACGGCCAGGTCGAGATCCGAATCGCCGTCGAAATCAGCGATGACGATGCCCCTCGGATCGCCGCCGACCAGAAGCGCAATCGGATCGGCGAACGTGCCGTCGCCGTTGTTTCTGTGTACGGAGATGATCCCGATCTCCTCGCCCGAACTGTCGGCTGCGCCGCCGTTGTCGTACTGGGAAACCGCCAGGTCGAGATCTCCGTCGCCGTCGAGGTCGCCGGCTTCCACGTCCAGCGGCGACATGCCCACGATGCCGTAGAGCACTTGCTCGGCCAACGCGCCGTCCCCTGTGTTCAGCAACACGGACAGCGTATCGTCTCGGTTGTTGGCGGTGACGATGTCGGGCTTCGTGTCTCCGTTGAAGTCGCCGACGGCCATCGACCGCGGCTCGCGGTCTGTTGGGTACTCGACGTGTTCGGCGAAGCCACCGCCGTTACCGATCAACACCGAGACGCTACTGGTACCGAAGGCGCCGTTGGCGACCGCCAAGTCGGGAATGTCATCATCGTTGAAGTCTGCGAAGGCGACGGCGGCGGGTAACTGCCGCACACCGTACAGCGTGTTGTCGAACTTGCCGTGGCCATCGTTGAAATGGACCAGCATGTTGTCTGAGTGCCGATTGGCGGTCGCGAGGTCCTTGTGGCCATCACCGTCGAAATCGGCAGCGATGATGGCGTACGGGCAC
>JAJDDU010000543.1 GCA_029260155.1 Phycisphaerae bacterium
CAGAATCCCGATCTAGCCGAGGAGCTCGTGCAGGAATCGCTGGTGGCCGCGCTCACCGCTCGGCGGTCATTTTCCGAGCGATCATCGGAACGCACCTGGCTGATCGGGATCCTGAAACACAAGCTCGTCGACCATTTTCGAGCCACCGCATCTCGGTATGGTCCGCTCGACGAGAGCACCGATTCCGTTGAGCGTGTCACGTTCACGAGCAGGGGGCTCTGGGGCGTCTGCATGGCGCGTTGGTCCGGTAACCCGACAACGGGCGTTGAAAAAGAGGAGTTTTGGCGCGTGTTTCGCGAATGTATGGACCATCTCCCCGGTTCTATGAATAGCGCCTTCTGTCTTCGCGAGATTGAGCAGATGAACAGCGAAGAAGTTTGTCAGGTGTTGGGCATTACGCCGAGTAACCTATGGACGCAGCTTCATCGCGCCCGGTTGCGACTGCGGGGCTGCCTTGAGGAAAACTGGTTCAAGAAGCCGTCAGGACGACGCAAATGACGCCGATTAGAGAAATAATCCGCCTGGCGAATCTCCCGTGCAAGGACATGAGCACGCTGATTTCCCGATCGATGGATGAGGATCTCGATCCGGTGCGGCGGTGGGTAGTCAAATTCCACTTGTGCTACTGCACGGCGTGCCGGCGGTTCCGAGTCCAGGTGACCCGTTTGCGCGAGCTGGCTCACGACGCTTCCGCCCAGTTTCACGCGAGCGAGGACAGCGCCCGCGTCGAATTGAGCCCTGAGGCACGCGAGCGGCTGAAGCGCGCCCTCGAATCCTGACCGCCAAGAAAAAGATCGCGCACTCCGTAAGGAATCAATCCCTCAACCGACCAACCTTCGAAAGCGACCAAACGGTGACGTCCGCGATGTGTTTTTCACGCGGCGCCGGTTCGTCGAACTGTCATGGATGCGCGGGCGCCCAGTGCGTGACTGACCGCCGCGCGACAGCAGTCAAAACGGGAGGTACTGAAGAATGAAAGCAAGCTCAATCCGAACACAGAAGACTCTGGCGCTCATCGTGACGTGCGGTCTGTTGATGGGGACCACCGCCTTCGGAGAAGATTTCCAGATCACGATCGAGAACCTCAGTCCCAACGTGCTCACGCCCGCACCGTTCATCGCCCACAACGCCATGTTCGATCTATTCGACCTCGGTCAGCCCGCGTCGGCTGCGATTGAACTGCTGGCTGAAGACGGTATGCCGACCGGTGTCGCCGGCATGGCGACGGTTGCCATGGGAACGTCGGTCAGTAACTTTGACATAGCCTTCGGCGCCGGTGGACCGATCGTACCCGGCGAGTCGGTGACGGTGACGATCAACACGGACGCGAGCCACCCGATGCTCAGCTTCGCCAGCATGTTCGCTTTCAGCAACGATGCGTTCATCGGCCGGGCGGCTGGGGAGGGGGCGATTGACCTGTTTCCCGGCGGCGTTCCGTTTCAGGGCGCGGTCACGATTACGCCGCAAACGGTGTGGGACGCCGGGACCGAAGTGAACGACGAGTTGGCTGCCCACGTTCCGGCGCTGGGCGCGGCGCTCAATGCGGGTACGACGGAATTCGGGCTCATTGCTCAGCCGCACACCGGCATCTTGGGCATCGGCGATATTCCGCTGGATCGTGACTGGACGGGCGGCGATGTCGCGCGCATCACGATCGTTCCCGAGCCTGCTTCGCTTGCAATCCTGCTGGCGGGTTCCGCGTTGTTCGCCGCACGCCGTCGCAAACCGACCGCGTAACGTCGTTGCGTGGTGATCGGAATCCTTGTGTGCCACCCGGTGTCACTCATCGAGCTCGTAACCTTCGAGTCGGACGGTCCAGTTTGTGCGTTCGGCGAGATCGTATACCACGAGTCGTTGCGATCGTTCGTCGATCCACTGGACGCGGTCATTCGTTACGAACACTGCGGGAATACCGACGGAATCGAACGCGGGGCCGATGCCCCAGACGGCTGGGTCGTCGGAAAGGTCGGCGATCAGGTTTCGCTGCCCGGTGTTCAAGTCGAGGTGCTCGATGCGCAAGGTCAAGGCGACTGGAAAAAGCTCTGCGCTGTGCTCGACGATCAGGGCGTCGGTGTCGGTGAGTTCGACAATGCCTGCGGACGAGCCGGGGAAGTCGGCCAGCAAGTGCCAAGAACCGGTAGCGATGTGGTATCCCAGGATGTTGATGGTCGGCCCCTGTTCGCGATCGGAGAACGCGCGTGCCAGCAGCCAATTTCGGTTGGCTTTGGCGCCGTCGTAGATGCCGAGGTCAAACGTCTGATCACCGATGCGCACGTCGAACGGCAGTTCGATCGAACTGCCATCGGCCACGTTGAGCAGCCAAGCGCTGTCACAGTTGCTCACGCAGCGGACGATTACGGCCATCTCGTTGACGAAGGACTCGACGAATCCTTGCTCGAATTCGCCTCGAATGGACGTAGAGACTTCACGTCGAACAAGATCGAAAACTTCGAACGCGTCACCCGCGAGCCACGCAACGCGATCGCCGTCCACGGCCGGGACGAAGTTCGCCGGACTGAAATGGAACGAGTGATCCCAGAGTGATTGGCGCGCGCCGTCTGCGATGTTCACCGCTGCGATATCGAACACGCCGGCGGCGGTTGACTGTGCGACGATCAGCGAGTCGCCCGCCGTGCGGAGGACGGTTTCGCCGGGCGCGGCGCCAACGCGCATGAGTTCGCGCGTTATTGCGTCGACCACCCAAAGCGACAACTGTGCATCGTTCTGCTCGATGGCGTAGTAGACGCGCGTGCCGTCGATGCCGACAATTGAGCGATTGGGTGCTTCGGCGGGACGGGTGCATGTGGCCTGGGAAGCCTGAAAGGACTCCGATCCGAGCTCGCGTGTCGCTTCGGTGTATCCGAGTGCCAATGCGAGGCACTGTAAACGTCGTTCGCCGGCGGGTGCGAAGGTGTCGATGCAGACGGTCCGCAGGTCTTCCCACAATCCGTCGTCGCACGCCTTCTGACTAAGCCCACACGTGCCGTAGCACGTGTTGTGAATCTCACAGGCCTCGGTGAAGCATCCGCGTCGCAGCGGGCAGTCGGGCACGATAAGTCCCAACAGGCCGGGTCCGCAAGCAACGGGGAAGTCAGTGCGGGCCAGCGTATCGCCGAGGGCGGCGCTGAAGATCTCTTCGATCGGAAGGCCGTCCAGCCAATCGCTCAGACCGTTTTCAGGCGGGACGCAGCCCGGAGCAAGCGTAACCGTGAGGATGGCCAAGCGGGTAAGCCCGCAGCCCCGCAACGTTGATGGATCGGTTTTTCGCATATTTGAAAAACTCCCAATCTCGCCTCGCGCCTCGGTGTGAGTGTACGGTGGACCATGTGTACCATCAAGCCAGGCAGTCGCCTGTCAGCAGCGGTCATCGCGAAATCGCCGCCTCTGGCTACTGCAGAAAGAGCAGGACGTACGCCGTTGCGAGGAGAATCTGGATCGCGGCGAAGGGGATGGCGAGTTTGACGAAACGCATGAACGGCATCGCCAGATCATTCTTATGAATGATGGTCACTGCCACCAGTGTCGAGGCTGATCCGATCGGGGTCAGGTTGCCGCCCAGGTTGGCGC
>JAJDDU010000544.1 GCA_029260155.1 Phycisphaerae bacterium
CTCGCCGATCGCCTCAGCGATCAACTGCGCGTCTACGTCAGGACGCTTGATCTCGATAATGCTAACGCTGATCTTCCGATCAACGAGATCTTCCAACGCATCTTTAAGCTTCTCAACCTCCGCGCCCTTCGGCCCAATGACCAGCCCAGGCCTTGCGGTATGCAGGAGCACTTTGACCTCGCTGCTGGTGCGCTCGATCTCGGTCCGTGCTACCGCAGCGTAAGGAGGCTGCTGATTCAGACGCCGATTGACAAACACGCGGATGAGGTTGTCCTCGGTCAGGAATTCTCCGTAGGCAGCCTTGGGGGCGTACCAACGAGATGACCACCCTTCGGTGATGCCCACCCGAAACCCATGTGGATGTATCTTCTGACCCACGTGTCACTCCAATTTCAGCCGCCAGTGGCGACCGATCAAGGCGGAACTACCGTTCCACGACTTCCACAATCAAATGGCTCGTCCGCTTTAGGATCGGGTGAGCCCGTCCGCGATCTTTGGGACGCCAACGCTTCATGGTCGGTCCCTCGTCGACGCGTGCCTCCGAAACGACAAGCCGAGACATATCCGCCTCTTGCTCGTTCGCGTTGCTCATGGCCGACTTCAAGACGGCCGCAATCATTCCCGACGCGCGGCGCGGATTGAACCGAAGCACGTCCAACGCCTGTTGGCACGGCAGATGACGAATCATGTCGATCACCAGACGCGCTTTCCGCGGAGCGATCCGGGCAAATCGATGCTTGGCTTTCCAAGCGTCGCCGTTTGTCTTCGTATCAGCCACAACCCACCTCGCTCTGCATCAGGGTGAACCCAACCATTACTTCCGCCCCGAGTGTCCCTTGAACGTACGGGACGGAGCGAATTCACCAAGCTTGTGGCCCACCATCTCTTCGGTAACGAAAAGCGAAAGAAACCTGTTGCCGTTGTGCACTTCAAACTTGTGTCCCACAAACTCAGGGACAATCGTGCAACGACGTGACCACGTACGGATGGGTGCCGACGCACCGCTCTCCTTGGCAGCCGCAATCTTCTTGTAGAGCTTCTCGTCTACGAATGGACCTTTTTTCTGTGAGCGCGTCATTCTCGCACCAACACTGTTGGACCAACTTTCCAGCCATCAAGACCGCGGTTCGTGCGTCCAACGCCCGCCTTCAGCCTCACTCAGCCTATGATTACTTGGGCAACGTCAGCTGCCCGTAACGCTTACTTTTTCGACGACGCAAGATACGCGAATTCGACGTCTTGCGTGGGTTTCTCGTTCGACCGCCCTTGGCCAGCAGACCTGTTGGACTGCACGGATGGCGTCCGCCACCGCTGCGACCCTCACCGCCGCCCAGCGGGTGCGCGACAGGGTTCATCGCCGTACCGCGTACGTGAGGACGCCTGCCCATGTGCCGCTTCGTACCGGCCTTTCCGATGGATCGGTTCTGATGATCCACATTACCCACCTGACCCAGCGTGGCCCGACACTCGACACGAACTTGCCGCATCTCGCCGGAAGGCATCACGAGCGTCGCCCAATCGCCTTCGCGGGCAAGGAACCTGGCAGATGCACCGGCACTGCGCACCAGTTTTCCGCCTTGGCCTGCATTCATCTCGATGTTGTGAACATCCATGCCAATCGGCATGCTCTTGAGCGGCATCGTATTGCCCGCTCGCGGCTCCACACCAGCGCCGCTCTCCAACTCGTCGCCGACCTTCACGCCAACCGGCGCGAGAATGTAGCGCTTCTCCCCATCTGCGTACTTAAGCAACGCGATGTGACAGGAGCGATTCGGATCATATTCGATCGCCTCAACATTGGCGGTGATCCCATCCTTGTTTCGCCGGAAATCAATGCGCCGGTACATCTTACGGGCGCCACCGCCCCGATGCCGGGCCGTGATTTTCCCGTGGTGGTTGCGGCCACCCTTACGGGTGATGCGCTCCATCAACGACTTCTCGGGGCGCTTATGCTTGTCCGAGATCTCGGCGAAGTCGTTCACTTGGGCGTGTCGTCGCCCAGGGGATGTTGGTTTTCGCTGTATGATACCCATTTTACTTCACGCACGCTCCGGCGAATCAGAACAAGTCGATGTGGCTATTGGCATCCAACACCACCACTGCCTTCTTCCACGCCGCGGTCTTTCCTCGGGACATCCGTACACGCCGGGACTTCCCCAAGCGGTTGGCCGTCCGCACACTCAAGACCTTTACGTTATAAATCTTCTCAATCGCCTGCTTGATCGTCGCCTTGGAAGCATCGCGATGAACCTCGAAGGCAAACGCCCCGCCGCGTGCCGGGTGGGTCGCCGTGGCCGCGAACGACCGCGACGCTTGATGCGTGCCTTTCTCGGTTACGAGCGGACGTTTGACGATGTGGTAAATGTCCATAGTCGAACCTGTCCCTCGATTACGCTTCCGCCGGCGGCCGAATCCGCGCCGGATCATTGACCAGCGCATCAAACGCCGGCTTCGTCATGACAAACTTTTTTCGCCGCAGGATGTCGTACGCGTTGACCTCGCCCAGCGGTCGCACCTCCGTCTTGGGGATGTTGCGGCCGGACCGGTAAACCTTGTCATCAGCGGCACCCAATGCAAAAAGGCAGCCGCGTTCACCGCCGACTGCCTTCATCAGTGAAGCAAATCGCTTCGTGCTTGGCGTCTCAAACGCTACGCCCTCGATCACAGCGACTTCATTGCTTTGGATCTTGGCCAGAATAGCGTTGTTCCGGGCCAATTGGCGCATCTTCTTGTTGAGATCCTGGTGGTAGTTTTGTGCACCTTTGGCAAACGCCACACCGCCACCCCGACGAATCACGGTCCGCCGAGCACCCATGCGGGCATTGCCGGTTCCCTTTTGACGGAACAGCTTTCGCGTCGAGCCAGCCACCATCCCGCGACTCTTTGTCGCACTGGTCGCCTGGCGAGCGTTGGCTTGGTACATCACGATCGCCTGCTTGAGCAGCTTCGCTCGGACCGTGCCGCCCAGCAACTTGGGGTCAATCTCCACGTTACCCGCGGGTTTGCCCTGGCCATCGAATAGGGGAACGCTCAACATCAACTAGCCTGCCTTCTTCGCTTTGCAGACGAACACCACACTGCCTGCGGGACCCGGGATACTTCCGGCGATCAACAGGAGGTTCTGCTCGCGGTCAATGCCCAAAAGCTTCAGATTCTGCTGTGTACGACGGGCGTGGCCCCAGTGACCGGCCATTTTCTTGCCCTTCTTGATACCACGCCCGAGACCGATGTTCGAGTGCCCGCCGATGCTACCACCCGAGCGGTGCTTTCGCTCCACACCGTGCGTGGCCTGCTGACCGCCGAAACCGTGACGCGCCATGACACCGGCGAAGCCGTGGCCCTTGGTCGTCCCGGTAACGTCGACGTATGTGACCTCGTTCTCAAACATCTCGACTGTCAGCACGTCACCTTGGGAAACGTCGGCCGGTGCGTCCAAGCGAACTTCTCGGAGATGCCTCTTTGGCCCCGTGCCCGCCTTTGCGGCGTGACCGATCGCGGGCTTGGTCGAACGATGAGGCTTCACGTCGACGAAACCCAACTGAACCGCATCGTACCCGTCTCGTTCACCCGTGCGGGTCTGCAGCACCGTGCAGGGTCCAGCCTGGACGACGGTGACAGTCTGCACCACGCCCTTTTCCCCGTGGATACGGGTCATGCCGATTTTGGTTCCAAGCAGTGCGGAAATCATTTCCCGAAGCACCTCACGCGCCCAGTTCGAGCCCGTTCTTTTAACCAAGTTGCGAACCTTGGTCTCTTCCGCAGTGACAACGCCGGACCAGTCCAGCGTCACACCGTCGCAGCACAGTTGGCCGCGCTACGCTTTAATCTTCACAAATACGCCAGCCGGGACAACAAGACGATTCAACGACTCAATCGTCCGGGCGGTAGGTTCGTAGATGTCGACAATACGCTTGTGAGTGCGAATCTCAAACTGTTCGCGTGACTTCTTGTCGATGTGCGGGCCGCGGAGCACCGTGTAGCGCTCAATTCGCGTGGGAAGTGGGATCGGACCCAATACCCGCGCACTCGTCCGTTTGGCATGCTCGACAATCTCCCGTGCGGAAGCGTCCAAAGCACTCGTGTCATACGATTCCATCCGGATACGAATTCGCTCACCTGCCGACAATATCCACCTGCTTCAGCGTCTAGGGCCATCTCGGCCACCACGAAACCAGAGTTCGGGAAGGATACCCAATTCCGAGCCCGTGTCAACGCACCTCCATAAAAAACTCAAGCAAAACTCCTTGACATTGCGAGATTCATTGAACATCGCAAAATTCCGTTGATACTGGATGCGCCGATGCGGGGAGAGATTCAGGTCGCAGCGGACTTCGGCGCGGGCGAATAGTGGGACATTTCCATGCTCGCGGTGGCCCGCCCCTGCGTAAGGCTTCGAAGGTCGGTCGCGTATCCGAACAACGCCCGGAGGGGGACCTCGGCATTGACGATGCGGTATTGGCCACGCACATCGGTGCCCGTGATCGAAGCACGCCGGGCGTTCAGATCGCTGTTGATAACACCGAAATACTCGTCCGGGACAACCACTTCGACCTTCATCAGCGGTTCGAGCAAAACCGGTTCAGCATCACGCATCGCAGCATCAAAGGCCATGCTCGCGGCGTGTTCAAAGGCCGCTTCGCTGCTGTCCTCGTCGTGTTGTTGACCATTAAGTAATGTTACTTTCCAATGGATTACGCGGCTGCCGTTGACGACGCCGCACAGGGCCGCGTCGCTGACGCCCTGCTCCACAGCCTTGACGTATTCGGAAGCGAGTACCCCGCCGACCGTTGCGTCGACAAACTGCGAGAGGTCTCCGTCCGCGTCAATTGGCAGCGGTTCCAGCTTGAGTTTCACGACCGCAAACTGCCCCCGCCCGCCCGTCTGCCGTATGAACCGACCTTCCGCTTCCGCCGCACGTGTGACCGTCTCGCGGTAGGATACGCGCGGTTGACCGACGTTGACCTCGACGTTCATCTCATCCATCAACCGTCGAACGAGCACATCAAGGTGCAGCTCGCCCATTCCGGACATCAGCATCTGACCCGTTTCTTCGTTAATCTGCACCGACAACGTCGGATCTTGCCTACCGAGAGCGCGCAGGGAGGCCATCAGTTTGTCGCGGTCGCGTGATGTCTTCGGCTCGACCGACCGGCTGATCACAGCCTCTGGAAACTCGATTTGCTCAAGGAGCACGGGGTGGTGTGGGTCGCACAATGTGTGCCCCGTCAATGCATCCTTTGGCCCGATGACGGCCACGATGTCGCCGGCCGTTGCTTGGTCCAGCTGTTCGCGTTTTTTGGCGAACATGCGGAAAATGCGTGTAATGTTTTCTTTGTTACCCGTCGCGGGATCGAGAACCCGCCGGGACGTCCGCAGGGTGCCCGAATAAACCCGAAGGTAGAACAGATCCACGGGCTTTTCCGCCACGATTTTGAACACCAGCCCTGCGAACGGTGCGTCGGGGTCGGGTCTCATCTCGACGTCGCGGCCCTTTCCATCCGCAGATTTCACGGTGACCGGCGGAACGTCGAGCGGGGACGGCAGGAAATGACACACTGCGTCCAGAAGGCGCTGGACCCCCTTGTATCGCAGGGCTGAACCGCACAATACCGGTTGAATCTGATTCGCCACCGTGGCCTCGCGAATGGCTTGCAACAGCTCTTCTTCGCTGATTGGCTCCTCGTTGATATAACGGGCCATCAAGGGCTCGGAGACTTCAGCCACGCGTTCTTCGAGCTCATGTCGCCATCGCTCCGCTTCGTCGAGCAATTCGGCGGGAATCTCGCACTCTTCGAAACGCGACCCTTGCCCTTCATCTACCCACACCAACGCGCGCATGGCCACGAGATCGATCAGCCCGACGAAGTTATTCTCCGCACCCATGGGGATTTGCACGGCCACCGGGTTGCCATTGAGCCGCTGGCGGATCGACGAAATCGACGCAGCGAAGTCCGCGCCCAGCTTGTCCATCTTGTTGATCAGGCACAATCGGGGGACGCTGTACTTGTCTGCCTGCCGCCAGACGGTCTCGCTTTGGGCTTCCACCCCTTCTTTGGCGTCGAAAACCGCCACCATGCCGTCCAGAACGCGGAGTGACCGCTCCACTTCGGCCGTGAAGTCGACGTGCCCGGGGGTGTCGATCAG
>JAJDDU010000545.1 GCA_029260155.1 Phycisphaerae bacterium
CCCCACCCCCTCTGGCGCCCCCGTCCACAGGCGCGCTGTGCGTCTCCACCGATTCACAGATCAGACCTGTAGTTCTTACGGTGAGGAGACTATGCGCGCACGACCCACCATCAGAACCGCGACAGTGAACGACCGGCCTCCCAAATATCGTCCCCCGTTCACCCCTTGCCGCCCTCCGTGCCGCAACACCGTATTTACCAAACGAAGCCATCTTCCAGTTTCACTTGACACCGGCTTGGCTGTCGCTGCGCGGTTTTCGTACACTGGAACCTACAACGCCCCTCGGGCCAGGGCATTTTCGGAACGGTCACTTTCGCGTGATCAAGAACCAGAGCACCCGCAGCTGGGATTCGTGCTGTTCGCCGCGCGCCGGCCGCTTGGGTACACCCGTCACAGAGGCGAAGTGCATGAGCGCGACGCGGAAAGAAAGCACCCCCGGAAGGGCCGTGTTCCTTGCGAGAGTCCAGTCATCGGCGACAGCCAGCTCGCGCAAGGGGCCGCCGTCCCGCGTAGCGTCGCCTCCCTGGCGAACGAGAGGGCGCCGCGGCTGGGCTTCGCATTCCTTTGGCAGCGCCGCCGCTGGTACACCAGCCTCGTACCCGCAGATCCCAACAAACACGTTTGGCGGCTTCAACTCGGACTTGCGTCAAACGCCCACCGGCCTACTCGGAAGCAATGTTGGTGCGGACCGACGCGATTTCTTCGCAATTGGCGCGGGCGCGCGCCCGTCCTTTGGTGTTCTTATACTTGTGTGGGGTGGGTCTTCCGCTCTGGGTTGGGTCGCGGATGGCGCCCATCCAGGGGTGGTGTTGTGCGAGTGCGCCGGTGTTCAGCCCGGCGCGCTGGGCAGCGAAACACCGCAATCGGGCATTTTTCTGGCAAGGAGTAGATCATGGTGTTTCGACGAGTCTTGAGTCTCGCATTGTTGGGCACGCTGGCCCACGCTGCACCCTCCCGCGGTGCCGACGTCGGCACTGCGTTTGCTTATCAAGGCGAGCTGCTCGACGGCGGCAGCCCAGCCAGCGGGACGTTTGTCGTTGATTTCCGCTTGTTTGACGACCCGACCGTCGGTATGCAGATCGACACAACACAGACCGAAAACGTTACCCCCGGCGCCAATGGGCGTTTCACCGCCAAGCTTGATTTCGGCGCCGCCGCGTTCACCGGCCACGCGCGCTGGCTGGAGATCGTGGTGGACGGGACAACGCTGTCGCCGCGGCAGGAGCTGACGCCGGCGCCCAACGCCGTTCGCGCCAGCGAAGGCGTCGGACCGCCGAATGCGATCGAGGTGGACGTCGCCAGCAACGTAGGCATAGGCACAAGCGACCCGCTTGCCAAACTCCACATCCGCGGCGTTCAGCCGACAATCAGGCTTGAGGATGAAGCCGATCCTGCGAGCTACGCTCGCTTGGTTGACACGGCAGCTGGAATGGTCATCGACAACTTCACAACTGCGGGCATGTCCTTAATGGAACTCAACCCTCAACCGCTCGACGGGACAGGCGACGCGGCCTTGAGATTCTTCCGGATTACAAACACCACGGGACTCAAGAGAGTCCAATTTTTTCGTGGGGACAGCACGGCCTCAGGCAGCGCGCAGATTGGTGTTGATGGCGCTGACAGCTACTTTCAGATCCACGGTGGCAATGTGGGCATCGGCACCAACGCACCGACCGAGGAATTGACCGTCGCCGGCACGATCGAATCCACGTCTCTAATCGCCGGTACCATCCAAATCGGGGCAATTGCGGATGGACCACAAGGACAATGCGTAGACACATCAGGTGGGATCGTGTTTCCCCTCCGAGGTTTCACGGGTTGCGGCAATACTGCCTTAGGCTTCGACGCGGCGGATGGCCTGAATCCAGACGACACTGGTGGGACGCAGGGGCGATATAATACCGCGGTTGGGTTCGAAGCGCTCGCATCAGCAGCCCCTAGCACGATCGGGCAAGGCTTCGGTGCTCAGCGCAATTCAGCGCTAGGCCGCGGTGCACTACGCGATCTGCAAGATGGGTTTTACAACGATGCATTCGGTGCTGACGCGGGTCGCCATTCCAATCGCACCAACCGCAATACCTTCATTGGCAACAATGCTGGCAAGTGGGTTGGCTCATTGGATCCGCAAGCGGACGCACATCCCTGGTGGGCAGGCGTCGGCGTTACTGACATTGAGAACGAAGGGTGTCGAAATGTCATGGTTGGTCGCAACGCCGGACACGAGGGGGTTCTCGCCCAGTCCTGCGTCGCCGTGGGCTACAACGCAGGGGCCAACTGGGGCGAGAACAACTCAACGACGGCCGTAGGACGCAATTCCATCATCAACAACGCGACGGCGAGTAGAAGCGTAGGCGTCGGCGCCTTCGCAATGGCCGACAGTGTTTCCGGCGGCGACGACACCGTTGCCATCGGATACGAGGCTCTGAAGAACGCCACCGGTAACAACAATGTTGCGATCGGCGCCTACGCGGGTCGCGACAACGCTGGAGGTCAGAACGTCTTCATAGGTGACGAGGCGGCTCTGAGCAACGCCAACGGGATTGACAATGTGATGGTCGGACGCCACGCCGGGCGAAACAGCGATGGGAGCGGGAACATCTTCATCGGGCGCATGGCGGGCCGAGATCACAGCGGCCGAAACAACACGCTGATCATTCACAATTCTGGTTCGCTCTCACCGTTCCTAGAGGGGAGCATGGGGGAGGCAACGGATTGGTGGCTCAAAGTCCGTGGCGACGTCCTGCCCAATCAAGACGGAGCCAGATCGCTCGGGAGGCTCAGTCACAAATGGTTCGAGGTGTTTGCACAGAACGGCATCATCAACACATCTGATGAACGTCTCAAGAAGGACATTGCGGAAGAGGACCTGGGACTGGAGTTCATCGAAGCGTTGCGGCCCGTCGTGTGGAGGTGGAAGGACAGGTCGGATGAGGTTTATCATAGAGGCCTCATCGCGCAGCAAGTTAAGGAACTTCTGAAGAGCTCGGACAGTCCTCGGAGTTTTTCTGGGGTAGTTGACCAGGGTGGTGCGCTCGGGCTGCGGGAGCGCGAGTTCATGGGACCACTCATCAAGGCCGTTCAGCAACTTAGTGCCCGCGTTCGCGAACTCGAAGCAGCGTGGCCTGAATTCGGCGACACTTGTACCGGATTGAATGTCTACCGCGGCGCCCAAGCGAGGGCAACCAAGCGCAGCTTCGAGGCCCTGAATTTCGAGGTGTGGAGGGAGGTTCGCAAAGAACAGGAGATGATGATCTCCACGATCGACAGTGATGGCGTGGGGCGGGCGGCGATCCAAAGTTCGCACGAAACGGCCCAGGAGAAAGAGTGCGAGATTGCCGAACAACAGGCGCGCATCGCGGAGCAAGACGCGCAGATCTCTGACCTACAATCGCGGCTGGCGCGCATGGAGACGATGATGGCCCAATTGAACGGCGCGGTGCCGCGAGGTGGCAAGTGACTGACCATCTCTGCAAGCACGCCGTCGGCGTGGCCAGCATGGTTTTGTTGATGCCTAGCGCATTCGCATTTGCCCAATCCGGCGGGACCTTTGATTTGTCCTGGAACACCATCGACGGCGGCGGCGGGACCAGCACCGGCGGGACGTTTACTCTGAACGGCACGGCGGGCCAGTCCGACGCGGGTACGCTCGGCGGAGGCACTTTCATACTCCGAGGTGGCTATTGGGTTACCGGTCCATCCGCATCCAACACATGCGCGACCGCCGCCGACTGCGCCGACCTCGACGGCGGCGGGGCGACCGACGACGTCTGCACTTGGTGGGAATGTGTCGACAGTACGTGCGTCAGTGTGGCCAAGGCGCATCCGTCCGACATGGGCGGGGCGCTGGGCGATTGCGCGCTGGATACGTTCTGTAACTTGGCAGACGCGCTGCATGCGTTGACCTGCTTCGCCGGGAACAACAGTTGTGACACTATTAACATCGACGCAGGCGGTGCGCTCGGCGCTTGCGCGCCGGATGGCTTCTGCAACCTTGCGGATGCATTGCACGCCCTTACGTGCTTCGCGGGGAACAATACCTGCGCCTGCGGCCCGTCACCCGGAATCGCGCCAGAGCCCAACGTCGTCGGCGCGGTGAGTTTGACAGCAGTGGCCGACCGGAGCGACGTGCGGCCGGGTGAAGAACTCACCGTGCGCATATACGCGGACGTTCAGAGCCCGGAGCGCAAGCGATGGGTCAACGTGAGGGCCTACCAACTCAACGTCGGCATCAGCGGCGGGCGCGGCGGATCGTTGGAACTCGTCAACATCGAGATCGAAGAACGTAAGGACTTCGTCTTCGGCGGTGCGGCCGATGCGTTCAACGCATTCAACGTCGAGACAGGTCAGATGCTCAGTGGGCTGTACGACGGTCATGTCGAAGCGACAGGCCGCGTCTATCTCGCCACGTTCACCTACCGCGTATCGAACGACGCCCGAGGCACATTCGTCATCGACGTAATACACGACGCAACGCCTCAGAGTCAGACGTTCCTCGTCGGCCCATCGCAAACCGACGAGATCGAAGTGGAGCAGACGACCCCCGCAGTCGTGAGGATAGCCTCTAGACCGAAGTAGCAATGCGAGGCCCGCGGCGCGACGATCACTGCCACGCAGCCTCGCCGATGAACTTGACGAATCGACAGCGGATGAGTGGGTGTTCGATCGTGCGGTCCGGGAGTTTGGTAATGGCGAGCAGCCTCTGATTCGCGGAGTCGCCCACCGGAATGACCAGCGCCCCGCCGTCGACCAACTGGTCCAACAGCGGCTGCGGTACAGACGGAGCGGCTGCGGTGACGATGATTCGATCGAACGGCGCCTCCTCAGGCCAACCGAGCGAACCGTCGCCGACGCGGAAGTGAATGTCGCGACCACGCAGCCTCTCCGATGCCGTGCGAGACAGTTCCGCGATACGCTCGATCGTCCACAGTTGTTGGGTCAGTTCCGACAGGATGGCTGATTGGTACCCGCTGCCCGTGCCGATCTCCAACACCCTAGTGTTCGGCCCGACGCGCAGCGCGTGAGTCATGTAGGCCACGATGTAGGGCTGACTGATGGTCTGATCGGCTTCAATGGCCAGGGCGCAGTCGTCATGGGCGAGGTGCCGAATGGCTTCGGGGACGAACCGTTCTCGCGGAACGCGCTCGATGGCGGCGAGCACGCGCGGGTCGCCGATACCGCGGGCTTCGATTTGCGTTGCGATCATCTCGCGTCGAGCGTGCTGCCAGCGATCCGCTTGTTCGTCTTCATCGCTCATGCGGTCAGGATGCCCGCAACGCCCACGGGTTGCAACCCGTGGGCGTTTGCTCACAATGGGAAGCGCCGTGCAACCGATTACGCTTACCACCGATTTCGGATCGACGGATCACTACGTCGGCGTGATGAAGGGCGTGATCCTGCGCATCGCCCCGACGGCCACCATCGTTGATATCACCCATGAGATCGGCGCCCACAACATCGTACACGGTGCGTTCGCGCTGCGACAGATTCTCGCATGGTACCCGGCTGGGAGCGTGCACGTCGTCGTCGTGGACCCCGGTGTCGGGACGGATCGGCGCATCATCGCGGGGCGGTACAGCGGGCAGATCGTCATCGCGCCGGACAATGGCCTGATCAGCGTCGTGCATCGCGAGCTGCACCTGGAGGAAATGTACTCCGTCGAAAACACGCGTTACTTCGCGGGGCCGGTTTCGCCGACCTTTCACGGTCGCGATATCCTGGCGCCTGTGGCAGCCCACGTCGCATCCGGCGTTCCGTTGTCGCATCTCGGTCCGCCGGCCGGTCAAATTGACATCTTGAGATTCCCGGTGACACAGCCAATCGACTCCGGCGGCCTCCGTGGATGCGTGGTGTACGTGGATCATTTCGGCAACCTCGTGACGAACATCAGTGCCGACGAGGTCGGGCAACTCATGCGGCAGCGTGGCGAATTGACGATCCATGTTGGAGATCAGCCGGCCGGTCCGCTCCGCCGCGTGTATGGCGAGGTGCCGGCCGATGAGCCGCTGGCGTTGATCGGGAGCTCGGGGATGATGGAGGTTGCCGTGAACTGCGGGCGGGCATGTGATCGATTCGGTGCCGGCCCTGACACATTGGTCACCCTTGACGCGGCGGAGCGGTAGGCATGGTGGGGCGGCGTGTGGCGGTATTGGGGTGCGGGTATGTTGGCATGGCGCTCATCGAGCGTCTGACGCGCGCCGGCCACGAGTGCGTCGGGACGACGACGACGCCCGCACGTGTCGATGAGATTCGAGCGACGGGAGCGCGCTGCGTCGTCATCGAACTTGCAGAAGCGGATCGTTTGCGTGAGCTGCTGATCGATCGGGAAATCGTATACCTCCTCGTGGCGGCAGGGGCTCGGCGACGCGACTATCGCGGGGTGTATCTTGACGGCGCGAAGAGTGTGCTACGCGCGGCGGCGGGCTCTGCGGTCCAGCGTATCGTGTACACGTCGTCGACAGGCGTCTACGGTCAGGACGACGGCAGTTGGGTCGACGAAGATTCACTTACCGAACCGACTTCCGAGAACGGCGGGGTCTTGCTTGAGGCTGAGAAATGTCTTCTTGGCTCGACGGCCTCTGTGGCCGTGCTTCGCTTGAGCGGTATATACGGTCCGGGGCGCGACCCAGTCACACGCGTCACGCGAAACGCCGGGTGTGAACTGAACAACGGCGATGCCTACGTCAATCTGATTCACCGGGATGACATAGTCGCGGCACTCGTTGCGCTGGTCGACACGCCCTACACGGGCGTGCTTAACTTGAGCGACGACTGTCCCACGACGCGTCGAACGTACTACGATGAACTGATCGCAGCGGCTGGTGCGGTGCCGATTCGCTGGGTGAATGATGCCGAGTCGCCTGGGCCAGGCAAGCGGGTGCGCAACGCACGCGTCAAGAAGGCGCTGCACCTGACGCTCGCCCATCCTGTCCATACGAAGCGGGGCGGGTCGGACCCGCCCCGGTGAGGTCGATAGAGATCGAACGAGCGGGTGCCCCGCGTCAGCCAGGGGGAAACATGGCGAGGCGCGCACCCAAGTCCGCCGCCTTTTGCGCGTCCCAGACCAGCTCGATGAAGCTCGGCATCGGATGCCCCGGCTGACCGGCGCGCATCTTGTGCAGCACCTCCCATGGGTTACGGATGGCCAGATCGCCGAGGAACTCGGGATCCTCCGGCGATCCGAAGTTGATGTCCTGGCCGAACGGGCCGTGACAGCTGAGACAGGTCTGCTCGTAGGTCGGCACGCCGGCCATGTGGTCGCCGATGAAAGCGTTCGCAGCGTCGATGTAGTCGTCGGTGTCCAAGAGATGCTCGCGCAGGAACTTGGTCAGATCCCAAATGTCGCTGTCCGCCATTCCAAGAGCCCCGAAGCCATGGCCGTTGGGCGCCGTGTTGTGCTTCAGCAGGTCGAAGATCTGCTGCGAAGTGAGTTCGGTGTCAGCGACGCCGCGGATCCCGGTGAAGTGACTACTTCCGCTTGCGTAGGCGCCGTCGGCGCCCTTGTAGTCCCAGCCGTGGCATTCCTTGCAGCGGAAGGTCGAATTCCCCGACTGCTGCCCGGCGGCCGGGTAAAGTGGGTGGTTCCCCACAGGCGTCGGAGCGCCGTTGACCTTCCACCACTTGTCATACAATCTCGCCCCGCGCCCGGATCGCGCGTTTCTGTACTCGACCGGCCCCAGTGCGGTTGGCCCGGTTAGCGACGCGAAGAAGGCATCGTAGTCGTCCAGATCGACCATTCCGCCCGCGTCCAGGTCGATGAGCTCGCAGGCGTTCGATAGCGGCGTCGTGTCGAAGCAGCCCTGAAGTGCGGCGAAGTCTGCGAAGTCGACGTCTCCGTCCTCATCGCCGTCGCCCGCAACGACCGGCTCGACGAATGTCACATTGAGATATATCGTGTCACCGTCCTGCGTGAAATCGTGGTCGATCGCATTGCCGGCCGCGTAGAAGCCGATCGCCCCCACTGGCTGGGCAGGGGCCTGCCAACTGAAGTTGAAGTCTGCCATCCCCCCCGTCTGCTGCCAGTTGGAGATCGAGTTCTCCATCCCGTCAAGCGTCTGGGCGATATAGCTGGTTTGGCCGTCGTCCAGGAGTTGGGTATTGACTGGATCGGTGATGATGATCGAACCGACAAACTGTCCGTTTGCCTCAACGCCCAGCTCGAAGCCGGCGCCGACTTG
Source organism: Phycisphaerae bacterium (assembly GCA_029260155.1). Taxonomy (GTDB): domain Bacteria; phylum Planctomycetota; class Phycisphaerae; order UBA1845; family UBA1845; genus OFTM285. The sequence goes on from JAJDDU010000545.1 coordinate 8,175, forward strand.
GGTTGTGTCGGCAACGCGCACGGTCAAGTCGTAGATTTCACCCGGCACGTACGCGTTCGGCAAACCGAGCACTTCGGTGTACCCTGGCCCTGACGCGTATCCGTGGCAGAACGTACAGCTTTGGCCCGTAGCGGCCGGTCCGCCGGAGAACCCCGGAAATGGTCCGAAACTGTTGCCCATGACTGGGCTGGTGCTTAGTATGCCCATGCACAACACATAGGGAACCAGAACGTAGCGCAACGACTGCCTCACAATACTCCTCCTCGCGACCGGTTTCTCTGGAAAACCTGTCCCATCCGGCCTACCCAATTCAACTCAAAGTTCGTCATCATGCGAAACTCACCGGCAGCGGTCCATGATGTAGGTTCATGAACTCTGCTTATTGAAAAGCCGCCATAGTGATTTCGTTTTCCGTCGTATACTGCTGCACCAACCCCCGTCAGCGAATGCCGCGTCGCCGCCACGCGCACGCGCCGAGCCCGAACGCCATCAGGCTGACCGTTCCGGGTTCTGGAACGACGTGCACGTAGAAGTGCTCATCGGTGTAGAAGAAGCCCGGCTGGCCGGCCATGGCGAACTCCAAGTCGTAGAAGTCCGCGTCGGTCGATGCGTCGACCTGCAACGTAAACGTGAGCAACTGCTGCGTCGTAAAGAGAGTGCCAGCGTTTTCCGTACTTGTGAAGTACGGTCGATCCAAATCCGGAAATGTCTCGCCGGTCTGAAAGAACCAATCGGGATCGGCCGTGTAGGTGAGTTCGCCGAACCCTTCAACGCCGGTGGTCTCGAGCCGCTTCAGCTCAACGGCGAAAAGGAAGTCTTCCAGATCGCCGAAGTCGATCATGACTTCCAGTTCCACCGAACCGCCGGGCATGACTTCGAAGAATTTGAGCAGCCCGCGATCGGTTGCTCCGGTCGCGGATTCGTCCGGATCGATCATGCCGTCGAAGTTGACGACAGACAGAGCATCGACCGGCGGCTCACCACCAATGTGACAATCGCTGCAGTCGCGGCCGAAATTGGGCCGCGCGATTGTCACCGAGGACACTAGACAGAATACGAGCGCGCATAGCGCAGCACGATGTGCGAGCATGGAATCTCCTCCTACTGACCGTTCACTTCAGGCTTTTTGATCGCAGCGTCGCCAGGGCATGCATTTTCATCTGCCTTGCCAACGCTGCCACGACCCGTTCACGGCCTCATCCTACTGCAAAAAGGCGTCGAATTCAAGGCTGGGAGTGCAACGGGGGCAGGTCAACCGACCGGATATGTGGGAGACGTCGGCCGGGTCCGAGACGGAAAAATCGCTACGATCGTTAGAAGAACCACTTGGCGATTCTCAGAACGCCTTGGCCCCAGGGGACGCGGTGGGAAACCCCCGAGGCGTTTTCGAAGCGCGTGAGGTTTTCGACATACCATTCATAGTTTCGCAAGAGCGCATCCTTGTTGGAAAAGCGGGGAGCGTAGCCCAGGACTCGTTCTGCCTTTTCGATTGAGACGAAGGAGTCTTTCGACGCAGTCTCGTAGACCCACTTGTAGAGGGGTGAGAGCTTGAGTAGTTCGAGGAATCGCAGTGTCCAGATCATCGGGGCAGCCGGAAAGGTCCGAATACGCTTGCCGAAACCGGCAAAGTCAAGGACGGCTTGATAGTCTTCGCGCATGGTCGTGTATTCCTTCGCGCCGATATTAAACACGTCGTTGGCTTTGTCCGCGTCTGCGGTAGCACACAGGTAGATGGCGTCGCAGAGGTCTTCGACGTCGAGCAATTGGTAGCGGTTGCGGCCGTTGCCGATCATGGGGAACCCCTTGCCGTCCTTTGCCCAATCGTAGAAGAGCGCGAACACGCCGAGTCGCTCGGGGCCGACAAAGGACTTTGGCCTGATGATCGGTACGCAGAGCCCCTTGTTGCGATACTCGATGCAAACTTCCTCGGCCTTGATCTTGGCGATGCCGTAAGGACCGACGCCGTCGAGTTTGTCGTCTTCGCGAAGCGGATGATGATCCGGGATGCCGTAGACGGCCGTGGATGACACGTGAACGGCTCGGCGAACGCCGTGCTTGAGGGCGGACTCCATGACGTTCCGCGTGCCGTCGATGTCGGTCGTGAGGATGTCCTCCTTTGAGTAGAGCGGCAGTGCGGCGGCGGTGTGTACGACGATGTCGATCCCCTGCATGGCGTGATCGACCTTGGCTTTGTCGCGGATGTCGCCGGTGATGATGGTGACGCGGTCTTTGGTATCTGAGTAGTCGAAGTCCGCCAAGTCCAGCGACGTGACCTTGTGGCCATTGTTCAGCAGATGGCGTGCGAGGTTAATGCCCAAGAACCCCGCGCCGCCCGTAATGAGATACGATGCCTGCGCCGTGGTGTCCTTGGATGAACTTGCGTCGGTGTTGTGGTCGGTGGTGTCGTTCATGGTCTGCGTTCGCTCCCTGTGTACGTGTGGAGGAGACAGTGGTCATGGTTGTGTAACATCGGAAATCCGCTTGGTCGGATGGTCGAAGCCAAGCCATCGGCTCACGTCCGCCCGGTCGGCCCAGTGGTCCTCGAAGATGACCGCCGCGGCCAAAAGGCTCCAGATTGCGATCGTGGCTTGAAACGCGCGATCGTGCAGCACGATTTCCATGGGTCCGTGCATGGTGCCCGACTCGACGAGCATCGCGTATCGGAACACGCCGTACACGACCAAGGGCAGCGTGTAGAGTAGGTGTTCTTTGGGAAACGTCGTCGATATGTCGCGGTCCATGGTGTAGAGCAGAAAGGTGATAATGGTGATGCCGGCCGACACGCTGATAAGGTTGCTGAGGAGTTCGGGTGTGTAGCGGAGCAGCGTCTTGCGGTGCTCGGCTGCCTCGGCCTGCGAGTCAAACTGTGCGATCTCACATCGCCTCTTGCCGAACCCCATGAACATGCACAACGTGAAGGTACACACGATGAGCCAGGGAGAGACGAACGCCTCGACGGCGCCCGCGCCGGCTGTTGCCCGCAGGACGAAGCCGACCGCGATGATCAGCACATCGAGGATCATGCGATGCTTCAGGGCGAGCGAGTACGCGAGTATCATGAGGAAGTAGGCGCCGATCACCCCGACCGTACCCGGCGGAAGCATGGCGACACCGAGGCTCATCGCGCCGATGAGCAGCAGAATCGCCCACACGATTGCGCCCGAAGGGCTGACCGCGCCGCTGGCGATCGGTCGATGTTTCTTCGTAGGATGCACGGCGTCAAGGTCACGATCCAACAAGTCGTTGATCACGTAGCTGGAACTTGAGACGAGGCAGAACGCGGCAAACACGACGGAGACCATGACCAGGGAATCCGGGTCGAACTTCTGAGCGAAGACCGGCCCCGCGAGTACGGCCAGGTTCTTGATCCACTGTTTGGGTCGCATGAGTGCGAGGTAGCTGAGCATTGTTCGTAAACATCCATCCGGCGCGCGACACCACCCCCGCGGCTCGCGGCGAGGCCGTGAACATCGAGCGGGCACGATACCGCCACGTCGCGCAGTCCACAAGGACGCAGACGACCAAGGACGGGTGGGCGGCGCGCCGGAGGGAGTGCAATCTCGGTGTCTTACGCGCCCTGCGCGATGGGTATCCGACGTCGCGTGTAAGAACCGGCTGCGACCGACGTTTGCCTCATGAGACTGAGACATCGACGGGCCGGTGTCTCAAGAGTCTCAAGAGTTTCACGTAGCCCCACCTCAACGGCATCAAATCGGGCGCGGGGTGACACCGCGTGTGCGTGGGCGGTTCCGCCGGCGCCCTCGGTCCGCCGGTTGTGAGTTAAGGGGCGAAAAACCGCGTCTGTGTTCGCGGAAAGGACGAATCCCATGTCAAGACAAACAGCAATGTCAATCGCGTTACTCGCAGGTGCCTGTGCAGCATCACCGGTGTGGGCCCAGACACAATGGAATCGCAAGATCGGGGCCGTCGCAATCACGCCCACATCAGGTTCACCACTCGCAGGCAGTTTCTTCGACGTCTTTGTGGACTGGTCGATCGTCGGCGAGGGCGGATCGCCCTCCAGCGTCCCACTCGATATGAGCACCGAAGTGCTGGTCATGCGCAACGGCACGTTGATCGACCTGCGTCTCGTCACCGTGTCGCTCGACCCGCTCGCGGGTGGCGACTGTACGGACTGCCAAACGACGAACTGCGGCGATCTGAACTGCGGGACCGCGGGCAATGGGTTAGCCGATCTGCAGTGTGTCAAAGACGACTTCTGTTTCGGACCGGGCAGCGTTCTGGACTGCAGGTGTACGTGTCCAAAGCCGTGTCTGGCGGATCCGACTTGCGTTCCGGACCTGCCCTTGGCCACTGCTGTCCCGATGGTCGCGGGTGACGAAATAATGGTCATTCTGAGGCCGGCCCCCGGTGCGCTGCCGGATGGTGACCCCAGTGACGACATCAGGATCACGACCTTCGGAGGCGACCCGGTCGTCTGGAACCGTCGAATCGAGTCCGTCGGCCTATCGCCGACACCGGGAGGACCTCCGAACAGCTTCGATGTGGTCATCGATTGGAGGTCCGCGACGCATGGAATCGACTACCCTGTGGATCTGTCGGTAGAAGTTGAGCTATCCATCGGCGGCGTGGTGGTCGCGTCGGTCGTTGATGAACGACTCCACGCCCCGGTGACATGCAGTCAGGGCGATCCTCCGCCGACCGGTACGTGCAGCCCATTGTCCTCATGCGGCTCCTGGTCGGACGGCGGCGGCATTGCGGCGTTTCCGCTCGAATGCCGGGCGGACTGCCTGGACTGTTCGCTCGGCGGTTGCTCGTATCCCTGTTGGTGCCAGTGCGAGGCAGGTCCGACCAGCGCCGAGTCCGGCGGAGGGGCCGGACCACTCCTCATCGCGAGCATCATTGTTGACCCACCTCCACCGCCCTTGGTCGTCATTCTTCGGCCGGTTCCCGGCGCCCTTCCGGAGTTACCGGGGCTCGGTGGAGACGATGAGGAGTCCGTCGAGCGCTGCGCGGTCGCGGCTGACTGTTGCGATCAGGATGGCAGCGGGGCTCCCGACAACGTCTGCACCTGGTGCGCGTGCCGGGACAACGTTTGCGTTTATGCTGAAAAGTCAGTTCCGTCGGATATGGGCGCACCGCTCGGTGGCTGTGCCCTGGACGGCTTCTGCAACCTAGCCGACGCGCTACACGCGTTGACCTGCTTCGCAGGCGACAACGCCTGCGATATCATCAATATCGACGTGGGTGGACCGCTCGGCGCCTGCGCGCCGGACGGCTTCTGCAATTTGGCCGACGCCCTGCACGCACTGACCTGTTTCGCCGGGACCAATCCATGCACCTGTTTCCCGGTGATGGCACAAGCACCCGAGCCAACCGTCGCCGGCAATGTGACGTTGACAATGACGCCGGATCGACGCAGCGTCTCGCCCGGAGACGAGGTCAGCGTTCGCGTATTCATCGCGCCAAAGAACGCGGATCGCGAACGCGGGATCGACATCCGCGCCTACCAATTGCACACCGAGGTGAGCGGCGGTCGTGCTGGATCATTGGAACTCATCGACATTGAAATCGAGTCTCGCGCCGATGCAGTGTTCGACGAAATGTCCGACACGTTTGACGCCGTCAGCATTGCCAAGGCGCAGGTAATCAACGGATTATTCTCCGACGACACATTGGCCGCCCCTGAGGGCTACCTTGCCACTTTCACCTACGCCGTTTCGAGCAACGCGACGGGCGTGTTCGTCATCGACGTGTTGTACGACGACGCCAATCAGGATCAGACCTTCCTGGTCGGGCGCGAGCAGACAGACAAGATCGAAATCGACGAGACGCTCCCAGCCGTGATCACGGTCACTAACGTGCGATCCAAACGAATTCGCTAACCGACCTTCAACCCTAGGATGTCCAAAAATGGCTCATCCCGCCCCGAGGCGGTGTGAGCCACTTTGGCATCCGCCCCACCGCAAGTTTTTGGAGAGATGCTATCGTTCACACAATCAGGATCGAAACGGGTCGTCATTTTGCGGGAGACTACGGGGTTTCCGCGGTTCGGATCGGGCACTGGGACTTGCCAATCGATGGCGGCGGAGTAAGATGGGCTGCAGCAAGTGGGAAATCCACGGGTGAGTGGCGAGAGACATCCGGCCGGCGACTGGACTGCGTGACACCCGTTTTCAATCGATGACGGATGACCCGCCGATTGGAACCAGTGCCACACGTTATCTGCGTCGTCGCACACATCTTGGTGATCCTCGCCGACGGCGTGGTCGCTCGCCAAAACGTCGAGAGGGAACGGCCGAGCACTTGGAGCGGAATCCATGGTCGAAGTCGGCAGCGCTATGGGTCGGGCCGTCTATTCCAGCCGCTACGTTTTGATCTTGGCGCTAACTTGGACCGCAGCGGTGGTCGTCTCGCTGGGTTGGAGTCACCGCAGCACCAAGGCGGGCGCCTTCGAGCAAGCGAGGGCTGCAACGCGAGGCGCGTTCTACAAAGAACAAGCGTTTTGGCAGTGGGTCGCCCGTCACGGTGGGGTCTACGTGCCGCTGACGGAGCAATCACCCGCCAGCCCCTATCTCTCTCACATCGAGGATCGCGATGTCGTTACGCCGTCGGGCAGAGTATTGACGCTGGCAAACCCGTCCTACATGACGCGCCAAGTCCACCAAGTGGGAGTCGCGGAGTACGGTCTCCACGGCCACCTGACGAGCCTCACGCCCATCCGACGTGAGAATGCCGCGGACCCGTGGGAGATGCGCGCACTCGAAGCTTTCGAACGTGGCGAGACCGAGATTAGTTCCGTCGAGACGATTGGGAGCGAACCCTATATGCGTCTCATGAAGCCGCTTGTCGCGGGCGCGCACTGCCTGAAGTGCCACGCCGCACACGGCTACCGCGAAGGCGACATGCTGGGGGGAATCAGTGTGTCAGCCTCTTTGACGCCCTATCTGGCGACCGCGCGAAGTCAGATGCGCCCGACTGCCGCGGGTCACGCATGCGTCTGGCTGCTGGGACTGCTCGGGCTCACGCTCAGCCACCGCCGGATCCAGACTCGCGAGAACGCCAGAGCCCGTTTCGAGACGGCGTTGGGCGACAGTGAAGAACGCCACAGAACCTACGTGGACAACTCACCCCATGGCATCTACGTCGTCGATGAGACCGGACGGTATTCAGATGTCAACGATGCCGCATGCAAACTCACGGGGTACAGCGAAGCCGAACTCCTGAGCATGTCCATCTCCGATCTCATCGCACCTGATTCCGACGCCCAGCGCCGCGGCCGAGCGACGTTTGAGCAGCTAGTCCGCACCGGGAAGATGACATGCGATCTGCCCATTCGCCGAAAAGACGGATCGCTGTTCGAGATGTCCATCACAACCGTCAAACTCTCTGAAGACCGCTACATGGCTTTCGCCAGCGACATCACGGAAAGCAAACGCGCCGAAGAGAAACTCCAGCGCGAACGCCGCCTGTTCATGGGCGGGCCTGTCGTGGTGTTCCGATGGGTCAACGCACCGGGTTGGCCCGTGGAATACGTTTCGCCCAACGTCATCGATCTATTCGGGCATTCGTCCGAGGACTTCATCACCGGGCGCGTTCCCTATGCCGACGTCGTTCATGGCGACGATCTTGATCGTATTGCGGCGGAGGTCGCCGAACACAGCGCCGCGGGTGTCGCGTGTTTCGAACAGGAATACCGCATCAATCTGCCGGGCGGCGAGGTGCGATGGTTGTACGACTTCACGGTCCTGAATCGCGACCAGGCCGGTGTGATCACCCATTATGATGGATACGTACTCGACGCGACGGAACGTAAGCGGGCGGAGGAGCAGCGCCGACAACTCGAAGAACAACTCCGCCATAATCAGAAAATGGAAGCCATTGGCCAACTCGCAGCCGGCGTCGCGCACGAGTTCAACAACCTGATCGCCGGCGTTCTCGGAAACGCCGAGCTCCTGCTGCATAGCCGGGAACACGAGACACCCGATGCGTTCAAACAGCCGTTGGCGGACATCGTGACGTCCGGTCAACGTGCCGCCAAGCTCACCCGCCAACTGCTCACGTTCAGTCGCAGGGAAGTGATCAATGTGGCGATCATGGATCTCAACCAGGTTGTCTCCGATGCGGAACGCCTCCTTCGGTCCATGATCGGCGACCACATCGTGCTGGAGACCGCGTTGGCCGCGGACCTCAAACCGATCCAGGCGGACGCCGGAGAGGTCGAGCAGATCATCATGAACCTCGTGATCAATGCACGCGATGCGATGCCGGAGGGCGGCATGCTGAGCGTGCGCACCGGCGAGGTCGTCATCGACGAGCGGCAGGCATCTGTTCACGCCAAGGCGCAGCCCGGACCCCACGCCGTCCTGTCCGTCATCGACACGGGATCTGGAATCCCCGAGGAGCACCTCGATCGTATCTTCGAGCCGTTCTTCACCACAAAAGCGATCGGGCAGGGGACCGGTTTGGGGTTGTCAACGGTGTTCGCCATTGTCGGCAGGGCGGGGGGCTACATCGAAGTGGACAGCCAGCCGGGGGGCGGGACTAGCTTCCACGTCTACCTGCCCCAGAGCGATGGAACCGCCATCCCGACTGTCGAAGCGTCGTCGGTCGAAGCATGCGTCGGCGGTAGCGAGACAATTCTCGTGTGCGATGACGAGGACATTGTGGGCCAAGTGATCGCTCAGCTGCTTCAATCGGCGGGGTACACCGTGCTTCTTGCCGACAGCGGAGCGCGGGCGTTGGCGTTGGCTGCGTCCCGTCCCGGCAAGATCGCGCTGTTGCTGACCGACGTCGCGATGCCTGAAATGAACGGCTGCGAGCTCGCCGAGCGTTTGGGCCGCCAATACGCCGACCTCAGAGTCATCTACATGTCGGGATCTGACCCCGGCGCTCTGAAGGCCGACGGTAGTATCGGCGCAGGCGATGTCGCTCTGCAGAAACCCATCTCGCGCGATGCGCTCCTTCGGAACGTGCGCGAAGTTATGCAATCGCCACGCCTACCGTGAATGCTGTGCCACCATGCCGGGGGGAACGAAAATGACCTTGTGTTCTATCTCGGCGGTAGGGACGCGAAAGATCTGCCCTTTTTCGTTAGTGAGAATAAGGTCTTCACCATCGAAAGCGCAGCCCTCGACTTGGTCTTCGGGGTAGCGAACGAAGGTCGGGCGGGCGCCGGCAACGGGTGTCATGTCTTTGCTAACACGGTAGATCCACGTCTGGCGCGTGGTGCAAACCGCCAACGAAGTGCCATCGCCTGACACGTCGGCCCCGCTGGCACGGTCGGCGCGAAGGGCGGCGATCTCGTTCATACGCAACGCGCCGCCGTCGCCGGGATCCAAACGGTAAATCCGGGCGCGGTTTTTGTCGTGACGACTGATCACGTACATCTGGCCGTCGCGTACGAACAGGGCTTCGGCGTCGAAAGGCTTGTCGGGATAGGTCAGCGTGTAGGTGGCGGCCGGTGCGATGCTCTTGCCACCGTCCTTGTAGGGGTTGGGCTCTGGAATCTTGTAAATGTAGCGGTGCATGGCGATACGCAAGTTGTTCCCTGTGTCCGCGATGTACAAGTAGCCCTTGTCGTCGATCGCGATGTCTTCCCAGTCGATGTTGACCGCACCCACGTTGACGCGTGCGACGATTTTTCCGTCTTCGGTGACGGCGAATATGGCGGCTGCGCTGAACGAATCGTTGTGCGTCCAGAAGATACCCGGATACCGGCGACTGGCGACCACGCCGGACGACTCGGGAATCATCGTCGTGTCCATGAGTCCCACAGGCCGCCAGGGCTTGCGTACGCCATCGACGTGCGCCCAGATGTCATTCTCGGCGAGGGGCTGCGCACGTCGCTGTGCCGTGATGAACCCCGCCCCGCAGAGCACGATCACGGTAGTGACAGACGAGCTAAGGAGCAGGCAACGTCGTTTGGTCATAACCAGCATACGTATCGGCAGGCGCGTCGGTTCGGATTGAGCGCCGATCAGGCACGCGGCGTCAGATGCGTTCGAGGTTGATCATGTCGTCGAATGTCTCGCGACGACGAATGAGGCGGAAGCTGTCACCCTCGACCAGAACCTCCGCCGCCAGGGGGCGGGAGTTGTAGCGGCTGCCCATGACGCTGGCGTACGCCCCGGCTGAGAATATCGCGAGGAGATCACCACGTCCCATGGGCGGGAGCCAGCGGTCCTTCGCGAGAAAATCGCCGCTCTCACACACCGGCCCCACAACATCCATCAGAATGCTGCCGGCGGGTTTCAGATTCGCGGATCGCTGTGGCGGCACGAAGCCCGGCGGTGGTACGACGGGCCACGCGAAGTGGAAAGCTTCGTAGAGTGCAGGTCTGAGCAACTCGGTCATGGCGGCGTCGATGATGAGGAACTGCTTGTCGCCGCCTGCTTTGGTGAAGATGGTTCGGCCGACGAGGACGCCGGCGTTGGCCGCGATGGAGCGACCGGGTTCAAGAACAAGTTTCAGATCCTTGCCCCTGAGGATTGGGACCAGGGCATCTGCGTAGTCTTTAGCGGGTGGGGCTTCGCTTTCTGTGTAGTGGGCTCCGAATCC
>JAJDDU010000546.1 GCA_029260155.1 Phycisphaerae bacterium
CAACCCGGCCTGAAGGCCGGGCCTAGCGCGGAAGGGGGCGGCAGTGTGCATTGCAATCACTCGGCTGCTCCGAGGGACTCGGCGATCTGGATGGCGTTGAGGGCGGCGCCTTTGCGCAGTTGATCGCCCGAGACGAAGAGCTCGATGCCTCGGCCATCGGGGCGGGAGATGTCGCTGCGGATGCGTCCGACGAGGACGTCGTCGATACCGTCTGCATCTATGGGCATGGGGAAGTACGAGCGCTCGCGGTCATCGACGAGCTTGGTGCCGGGTGAGGACGCGAACAACGCGCGGATCTGCTCCGGGGTCACGGGGTCGTGGAATTCAAGGTTGATGGACTCGCTGTGGGCCCGCATGATCGGGACACGAACGCAAGTGACAGCTATTGGCATTGTCGGTTCGTGGAGAATCTTGCGCGTTTCGTTGACGACCTTGTTTTCCTCGCCGTTGTAGCCGTTGGCTTCGACGCTTGAATCGTGCGCGAAGAGGTTGAAGGCGATAGGGTGGGGGAATATTTCGGCGCGCCGCTCTTTGCCGTCGAGGTAATCGCGAGACTGCTTCGTCAGTTCGTTCATCGCTTCGATGCCTGCACCGCTGGCAGCCTGGTAGGTGCTGACCACAATGCGTTTGACGCCGAATGCCCGGTGGATCGGCGCGACGGCCATCAGGAGCATGATCGTGGTGCAATTCGGGTTCGCGATGATGCCGTTGTGTTTGGCGATATCACCAGCGTTGATTTCGGGGATGACGAGCGGGACATCGGGGTCCATTCGGAATGCTGACGAATTGTCGATGACGACTCCGCCGGCGCGTGCGATGATCGGTGCGTACTCCCGACTGACGGAAGCTCCGGCGCTGAAGACCGCCACGGTGACGCCTGCGAGTTTTTCCGCCGAGGTGGCTTCTACGGTGATTTCCTTGTTTCGGACGGATATTTTCGTGCCGGCGCTGCGTGGCGACGCGAGGAGCGAAACGCGATCGATGGCTGGGTCGCGCTGTTCGAGGATTTTCAGGAACTCACGTCCCACGACGCCGGTTGCGCCCACGATTGCCAAGTGCTGGATCATTTGGTCAGTGCCCTTCGTTGGTCTGATTCGTTCAAGCGGACAAACGCTAGTTCGACTGTCATCGGCCGTCAATCCAAGAGGAGTTGGAAGTGAATCGGGGCCGGGGCGCGTCGCCGAACCGCGACCAGTCATTAATGCTGCAATAAGTACAGTGAAGGCGTAAGCCAGATAAGTATGCACTGGCTACGCGTGAACTGGGCAATCCGCCCGTCACGCTGGGCCACTCCCCTCGCCGTGCGGCACCCGGCGCGGGGCGTCGGAGACTTAACCGGCGCCGGCGTTTCAATCGTCGTCGTTGGTGATCACGTTGAGTCGTGGTGGATCGTGCTTGCAAGTGCTCGGCGCGTCCTGTGGTGAGACCCTTCGAGTCGTTTTCTTCGGATGCGTCAAGGGGCATCATCTCGCACGCTGGACTTGCCCACCAAGAACTGAAATGCGACGGGATTCTCCCTTGCACTTATCGTCCCGGCTGGCGCCGTTGAGATAAAGTGTGCCGGCACTGAGAGACGTTGCCGCATCGGCGGGGCTGTGGCGACCTCAGAGTGCGCGTGACCGATGATCACCGTTCGACGTCCGGCACGGCGGTCGGCCGACGCTTTGACATACCCGACATGTCCGTGATCGATTTGCGTCGATGGCGGTCGGAATGGGTCGGTGGTAATGTGTGCAGCACGGAGGTGGACGCGGATGGGGAACGGACGCTACGCTCAGAATGAGAGGTGAGTGCAGATACGGGCGGGCGGTGGTAGCGCGTGGCATGGGAGACGCCGAGTGCCTGAGCAGGAACTGAACACGCTTGCGGAATTGATCGCAGCCTATTGGCCGGTGTTGGCGGCTGCGTTCTTCGTGTCGCTGGTGACAACGCCCCTGTGTCGCAAGTTTGCGCTGGCGCAAGGAATCGTTGATCGCCCGGACGACTGGCTCAAGCCGCACAAGCAACCCATCCCCTATCTCGGTGGGGTCGCGATTTTTCTCGGATGGTCGGCCGGGCTGATACTGGCCATAGTGCGTTTTGAAGGCACGGACCAGCCAGGCAGTACATTCGCCGACGTTGCCAGTATCAACCTGACGAAGATGGCGGGCGTGTTGCTCGCCGGAACGCTGATTACCCTTCTCGGTCTGGTGGACGATCTGCGGTCCATCCGCCCGAAAGTGAAGCTTGCGGGCAGCATTCTCATCGCCCTGCTGCTGATCGGTTTCGGGATCGGCGACGACATCCTACGCATCTTCTCGGCAGGAGCACGGGTTCGTTTCGAGGGGGGAGAAGCGTGGTTGATCTATGCGTATTCGATTCCGCTGAGCGTGTTCATCATCGTCGGGGCGTGCAATGCGACGAATCTCATCGACGGCGTGGACGGGCTCTGCTCCGGCGTGTTGGGGATCATCTCGACGGGCTTTCTGGTGCTGGCCGTCTTCATGCACTTGCACAGTCGATGGGCACCGGAGGAAGCCCACCGCGTCATCATCGCACTGTCGCTGCTCGGCGCTTCATTCGGGTTTCTGCCGTTCAATCGCAACCCGGCGCGCATCTTCATGGGTGATGCGGGCTCAATGCTGCTGGGGCTGAACGCTGCCATCCTGCTGCTCATGTTCGCAGACGAGCAGAGCTTGAACTGGATGATGGCGTCATTGATGGTTTTCGGTTTGCCGGTCGCGGACATGGTCCTGACACTGGCGCGGCGATGGCGGGCCCAACGCCCGTTGATGGAAGGTGATCGAAGCCACTTCTACGACCAGTTGATCGACCGGGGGTTGAGCGTGCGCGCGGTCGTACGGATCAGCTACCTTGCAACGGGCATGTTTGTGATCGTCGGTCTCTTGCCGATCTTTCTGCGCACACGCTATGTGTTCGCGGTCTACGGCGTATTCACCGCCCTGGTTCTGTACACGATTCATCGATTCAAGATGGTCCGTGTCGATACGCCGCCAGGAGATTCGTAGCCTCCCGCGCGATGCTACCGCACGCCGCTAGCCACAAGATACTCCCATACCGCGCTCGCCACGATATGTTGCCCACTCTTGCCCGGGTGGATGCTGTCTGCGTAGAGGTCTGCTTCGCGGGCGGAGGCAAAAGCCTCCGAGAGGTCGATGAAGCCGATTCCTCCTTCGGCGCACCGTGCCGCCAGCGCACCGGCTACGCGATTATCTAGCGAATTCTTCAACGAACTCTTGACGGGGAAGTAGACCATGATGAAAACGGCGCCTTGGCGTTTTGCTTCCGCGGCCATGGCGTAAAGGTCGTCCCGGAACTGAACGCCGTGTCGTCCGCCGTCCACGTAGAGCGAGTCGCACTGCCCATCGAATGAGTTGGCCGTTGGTGGACGCACCGCGCCCGTCGTCGGCGCGGTCGCGCCCGTGTCGCGCGGCGACCACCGGAGAATCTTGGCGGCCAGGCGCGTGTGGCCAAGTCGGCGCACGAGGGCGCTGCGTTTTAGGCATCGGATCAGCCAGTTGCCGGGGCGTTCGTATTTCCAATAGAGATCGGAAGGGACGAACGGGGCCAACTCCGCCCACGGCGCGTTGATGATGTCATTCCGATGATGGTAGTAGACGATCGTGTCGACGTCGCGCAGCTTCGTGCATCGTTGGGCGACAACTTCACGGACCTGCGCGACGTTGTACCCTGGGACCGCGAGATTGATGGACTCCAAGTCGACACCATGGCCGCGCGCCATCATCTGCAACTGATTGGGCGCAGTCTCTTCATCCGCCACGCCGATACCGAAACACGCGGAGTCCCCGACCCAGGCCACGCGATGGGCTCCCGGTGGCTTCTCTTCCGCGAAATCGAGTGGGCCGCGCGCGTGCTGCTGCGTGTGCGTATAGCGAACGCCGTCCTCGATGACGTCGACATCAGCGGCTAGGCGGTAGAACAGGATTGGATCGTCGATCAGCTCGTAGTTGTCGGGGATCGGAATAATCGTGCGGCAGAGCACTTCCGCGATCAACGAGGCGGCAGCAATCGCGACGGCTGCGACGCACGCGGCGTGCAGAATCCTGCGTCGAAGCGACATCCGGGCGCCGGCATCAATCGTCGTCGTCGAAGTCGTCATCGGTGTCGCCGTATTTCCAGCGGTCGGACTCGTCGACGTCGTCGATCTCGCGCTCCATGAACTTGATCATCTTCTCTTGCAGCGGCGCGAGTCGCTGGTG
>JAJDDU010000547.1 GCA_029260155.1 Phycisphaerae bacterium
CGGCCGTCGTTGTGCTGATAGCGCATATGGACGGCGGGAACGTCGCGCAGACCCGTGAGTGGCTGGCGGTCATCCTCATGATCGAGCTCGGCTTGATCCTCATCGTCTCGGCCAACACGGCTGCGACGGCCATCACCAAAGAGAAGGAGTCTAAGACGCTCGACCTGCTCTTGGCGACGCCTTTGACCAGCAGGTATGTCGTATGGGGTAAGCTGCGGGGTCTGATTACGTTCGCTATCCCGATGGTTGCGGTGCCCGCGCTTACCGTGGTCTTGTTCGGGCTTCATGGCGCGATTTCGGGCACGGACGAACCTGTTGTGGCCATCGAGACGGGTTTTGAGCTGGCGGTGCTCCTCGTTGCCTACGCTGCGGCTGCGTGCATGCTGGGGTTGCACGTGTCGCTGCACAGCAAGAAGACGGTGCAGGCCGTCATGGTAAGCGTCGGGATCGTGGTTGTTTCGTGTTTGGTAACGTACTTCGTGTTCGATTCCATCGTGCGGTCGGCCGATCAGTTCGGCGCAGCCATCGCGCCGTTCACGCCGTTTACCGCCGTCGAGACTTTGGTGAACCCGGTGCGTATGTTCGAGTCGGGTCAGAAACTAGCGGACGCATTCGGCGGCGTCCGTGCCTGGGCTGCGATCGGCAGCGCGTTCGCAGTCGTCATGTACGTCCTTACGGTCGGTTGGGCGTACAAGTCCATGGTGCGCAACTTCGACATGACGGTGCGAAAGCAGTCCAGCCGGTTTTGACGCGTCGAGAGATCACTCGTACCCGAGTTTCTCGAGGTCGTCCTCGTCCAATCCGAAGTGATGGCCGATTTCATGCAGGACCGTCGTGCGGATTTCCTCGACGATGTCTTCCGTCGAGTCGGTGACGGCTTCGATGCTTCGCTGGTAGATCGTGATTCGGTCTGGCAGCGAGGCTCCGTCGTCAACGCTGCGTTCCGTCAGTGGCGTTCCGTGGTACAATCCCATGAGTTCGTAGGGATCGGCGATGCCCAGCGATCGGCAGGTGGCTGGATCGGGCACCGACT
Organism: Phycisphaerae bacterium; assembly: GCA_029260155.1. Lineage (GTDB taxonomy): Bacteria > Planctomycetota > Phycisphaerae > UBA1845 > UBA1845 > OFTM285. The sequence continues at coordinate 1,034 of JAJDDU010000547.1, forward strand.
CGATCTCGATGACGACGTTCTGCAAGAAACAGGAAAACCTTGGAGGCAGATCACGCAGCGCCCGATCTACCATGGTCTGGAACGCGTTCTTTGTAAGCCGCATCGATTTCATCACCTCAAGGAGTCTTTCGTGCCCCGCAGTATAACCAAAACAACGATGGCCTGTCTCGTTCTGTCGGCTGCGGGCTGTATGCCGAAGGGTCTGCTCATCATCCCGGTCAGCCCCGATCGGCGTGTTGTCGAAGCGGAGTTGATTCACGAGGCGTGGTTGGCTCCGAAAATCGCGGTCATCGATCTCGACGGCGTCATCGTCAACGCTTCCCGCTCTGGCCTACTGAGTGATGGCGAGCACCCGGTCAGCGCGCTTCTCGAGAAGCTCGACGCAGCCGCCGCGGACCGCGCGGTTAAAGCCGTGATCCTGCGAATCAACTCACCGGGCGGCAGCGTGGCTGCGAGCGAGTACATGCATCAGGAACTCATGCGGTTTCGCGCGGAAACGAACAAACCGGTCTTGGCTGCGATGATGGACGTCGCCGCCAGCGGCGGCTACTACGTTGCGTGTGCGTGTGACGAAATATGGGCACATCGATCGACCGTCACCGGCAGCATCGGCGTGCTCATGCAGCTCTTCGACGTTACGGGAACGATGGCAAAGATCGGTGTGACACCGACGACCATCAAGAGCAACGAGCTAAAGGCTGGCGGATCTCCGTTTGAAAAACTCAGCGCCCGCGACAGGGAGGTTTTTCAAGGCATCATCAACGGGATGTACGAGGAGTTCATCGCCGTCGTTGTTGCCGGCCGGCCAGAGCTCTCGGAAGACCGCATCCGCCAACTCGCCGACGGACGTGTCTACACCGCCCAGCAGGCGTTCGATTCAGGCCTCGTCGATCATCTCGGGTCGTTTCGCGACGTGATTGAAGAAGCCAAGCGGCGCGTCGGAGTCAAACAGGCGAACGTCGTCACGTACAGCCGGCCGCACGCACACGTGCCGAATTTCTACGCCCGGTCACCGTTTGAGGCCAACGTCAACATCGTCAACCTCGATATGCCGCGATGGCTGCGTGGCGGCGGCGCCAAATTCATGTATCTCTGGGCACCGTAACCGTGTTGGTGCCAGCCTCAACTCGCATACTTGTCGTGGCAGGCCTTGCACGTCTTGCTCATTTGCCTGGCCAGCTTCTTGGCATCATCAACGTTGTGTGCCTTGGCTAGATCTGCGAACTGAATCGCCTCCGCCTTGAGTTGTGCAGCCCACCCGCGGTAGTCGTCGTGCTCGCGGGAACCCTTGTGATAGCCGTTGATGTTCGCCATTTCCGCGAGCGCTCGCGCCTCGTGATTCAATCGTTTGAACCGATTCTTCGCGTCCTTGTCGCGGAGCAAATCGAGCATGTTTTCGAAGTGCCTGCCCTGCTCTTCCATGAGCGAGTGAGTGCTCATCACCGGCTCGAACGCCGGCAATTGCCCGGCATCGCCTTTCTTCGCGACCCCGTCGTCAGCGACTGCGAACCACGCACCACAAACCGTCACTACCACGCCAGCCAATATCACACGATGCATGGTTGCATACCCCTTTACACATGTTCGTCAAAACCGATTTCGATCATGGGCAGTCCGTCCCTTGCACAGGCGTCTCGCAACATGCCGGGATAACCCTTACGCACATGCTCGCCGGACCCGAGGCCGACGCGCTCTTGAACGCCGGCCACCGCCTGTTCGGACGGCCCTTCAATCTCGACAAAAGTGCCAATAAGTGGCACTTCGTCGAACTCCACGTAGCAATTATCCAATGTCCATCGCTCCCGCGTCTTGCGGTAGGACATGACCGTTTCAAATCCCAGTGCAGCCAAAATCGCGAGCGTCTTCTCGGGATCGGAAATCTCGATCTCGACTTCCTCTCGCCGCTTGATCGTGCTCGCCTGCAACGGCCCCTTGAATGTCAGGGTCGCTGCCGCCGGCGCTCCGTCAAGCACCCTCATCATACGGACACGAAGCCCGCAACCATGGTCACGAAGATCGCGATCAATTCGATCACACAGGTAGTTCGTCTCAAGGTAGCGTCCGACACATCGCGTGTTCAGTTCGCGCAATCGCGCGCGAACAACCTCAAGATCATCGACCCGGATTTTCGCCTCGATCTCGTCCATTGCAACATTCCGTTGGCGTGGTGTTACGGCCCGGTGACATGGGCCTGGGCGTCAGATCATGTCGCGACGATGTTTACAAGACGACCCTTGACCACGATCACCTTGCGAATCGTCTTTCCTTCGATCGCTCGTTTTGTGGCGTCGTCCGCCATCGCCGCTTGCTCCAAGGACTTTTCGTCGCTGTCGGCGGGTACCGTGATGCGTGCCTTCACCTTGCCGCAAACCTGGACCGCAATCTCGATCTCGTCGTCCTTGGCAAGTTCGGCGTCGTACACAGGCCACGGCGCGTAGGAGAGGGACTCGCCGTGCCCCAACTTTTGCCATAGCTCCTCGGCAAGGTGTGGCGCGAACGGCGCGATCAGCAAGACAAACGTCTCGATCGCGACACGCGGACGCTCGGCGCGCGGAGTCATCGCGTTGACGAACTCGAACATGGCTGCGATGGCGGTGTTGAACTTGAACGCCTCAACATCGTCCGTGATGCTCTTGATCGTCTTGTGCAGAATGCGATTGACGTCCGCGTCCGGCGATACGTTCACCAGGGCGGATGACAATTCGCCACTGTCCTCGTCGATCACCAGCCGCCAGATGCGTTGAGCGAGTTTGAATAGGCCGGGGACGTCCCGCGTGTTCCACGGTTTCGACGTCTCGATCGGACCCATGAACATCTCGTACAGCCGAAAAGTATCCGCACCGTAGTCGGCGATAATCTCATCGGGGTTGACTACGTTTTTCAGGGATTTGGCCATCTTGGCAACGAACTGCGTGGCCTTCTGCCCGGTCTCAGTGATGACGAAATCGTCCGCCCCGCGCACCTCAACTTGGTCGTTGCGCAGCACGCGCCCAGCAGGGTCGCGGTATGCAAACGCCTGGATCATGCCCTGGTTGATCAGTTTCCGAAACGGTTCGCCCATCGTCACGTGGCCTAGATCGTGAAGCACCTTGTGCCAGAAACGCGCGTACAGAAGATGCAATACCGCGTGCTCGGCTCCGCCCACGTAGACGTCGATCGGCATCCAGTACTCTGCAGCGTCGGCATCGCAAAACCGATCCGCGTTCTTCGGATCGAGGTACCGCAAATAGTACCAACAAGAGCCAGCCCACTGCGGCATG
>JAJDDU010000548.1 GCA_029260155.1 Phycisphaerae bacterium
CTTCTACTATCGCCTGATCGCCAAACTGCCGCGAATGACGCTCAGCACAGAGGGCGCAGTCATCCTATGCATCATCTTCGTGATGATGATCGCCGACGTGGTCTACGACGGTGCGTGGATCAATCTGCAAGCCCGGGCGCACGACGGCGTCGTGGCGTTTTCCGGTTGGGAGCCGGTGGGTTCCGCACTGGCAGTGCTGTTCCAGAATCTCGGTGACGGCATGTTGGGCTGTCTGGCGCACGCCGGTTTTTGGACGCATACGTCGCTGGTGTTGATTTTTCTCAATCTCCTGCCGCGATCGAAGCACTTCCACGTCATCACAGCCATTCCCAATGTCTTCCTGCAAGATTTGACTCCGCAGGGTCGGCTCGCACCCATCGAGGACTTCGAGGGCAAAGTCGAACGGGAGGAAACTCTGGGGATCAAGAGCATCGACCAGTTTTCCTGGAAGAGCGTTCTCGACTTCTACACCTGCACGGAGTGCGGGCGATGCAGCGATCATTGTCCAGCCGCCAAGACTGGAAAGAAGCTATCACCCAAGCACTTCACGATCGACCTGCGTAACTTCCTCTACCAGCATGAGACCGAACTGATCGCAGGTACCGGATCAAATGGCGATGAAGCGGAACACGCGAAGGATCTCGTAGACGGCGTGATCGATCCGGAAGTGCTGTGGGCATGCACAAGTTGCCGGGCGTGCGAGACCGAGTGCCCCGTGTTCATCACGTACGTGGATAAGATTGTCGACATGCGGCGGTATCTCGTGCAGGAACGCGGGGAGTTTCCGAGCGAACTGCAGACAGCGTTTCGGTCCCTGGAAACGAGCATGAACCCGTGGGGGTTCGCAGCCGATGACCGCGCCCAGTGGTCTGAGGGTTTGAATGTGCCGTTGCGCTCCGAAAAACCGGATGCCGAAGTCTTGTTTTGGGTCGGCTGCGCCCCATCGTACGATGATCGCGCCAAAGCCACCGCCCGAGCGACCGCACAATTGCTGCAGCACGCCGGAGTCGATTTTGCCATTCTCGGCCCTGAAGAGCAGTGTACCGGTGACTTCGCCAGGCGGGCCGGCAATGAGTTCCTGTTCCAGACGCTCGCGACCGCCAATTGCGAGATACTGAACGGCTACAATGTTAAGAAAATCGTCACCACATGCCCGCATTGTCTCAACACCCTGGCCAACGAGTACCCGGACTTTGACGGACACTACGAAGTCGTCCACCACTCTGAGTTCCTCATGGATCTCGTGCGTGCGGGGAAACTTGCCCCCAAGGGCAGGGTGGACTTAACGGTCGCCATTCACGATTCATGCTATCTAGGCAGATACAACGACATCTACGATGCGCCGCGCGAAGTGTTGCGGGCCGTCCCCGGTGTGAAGGTCGTCGAGCCGGAAGAGACGCGTGACCGCGGCATGTGTTGCGGGGCGGGCGGCGCTCAGATGTTCAAAGAGGAAGAATCAGGCAGTGATCGGGTGAATCTGATGCGCACCGATCAACTCCTGGCCACCAAGCCCGACACCATCGGCAGCGCCTGCCCGTTTTGCATGCGTATGTTGACGGATGGGTTGAACGACAGAGAACGACCCGAAGTGGAGCAGTTGGATATCGCAGAAGTGCTCCTTCGATCGGTCGAGGACAAGGTATCTTAGCAACAAGCGGCCGATGCCTGAACCTGACAAGAACAAGGACTCTAAAGCAATACTTAGGAAAGAAGGCCTGCATGGCAACGGTTGGAAGAGACATCGCGCGTTGGGTTCATGGGCTCACGTGCGACGATTTGGACGAGAAGACAATTCACGAAGTCAAGCGCCGCGTGATCGATTCCATCGGTTGCGCACTGGGTGCGTACAACGCACCTCCGGGGAAGATCGCACGGGCGATGGCGGAGGCGCGGAACGATACGCACGCCGGGATCGTGTTCGGCACGTCGCATAGCACGTGTCCTGAAATGGCTGCTTTTGCCAACGGGGCCATGATCCGCTACCTCGACTACAATGACACGTACCTGTCACTCGAGCCTGCCCATCCCTCGGACAACCTCTCCGCCGCCATCGCCGTAACGCAGACGACCGGCAAGAGTGGCAAGGACATGATCCTCGCAGCCGTCATCGGGTACGAAATCCAATGCCGCCTCTGCGACGCTGCAAGCCTCCGGGCTCACGGTTGGGATCACGTTGTGTACGGTGCCCTGAGCACCGCCATGCTGTCCGGCAAGCTATGGGACCTCGATGAAGATGCACTGGAGCACGCACTCGGTCTTTCCGGGGTGTGCAACATCGCCACGCGGCAGACACGAACCGGCCAGATGTCACACTGGAAGGCATGCGCCTTTTCAAACGCCGCCCGCAACGGTGTTTTTGCAGCCGATCTCGCCCGTCGCGGCATGACCGGCCCTTACGAAATCTTCGAAGGTCCTAAGGGGATCTTCAATCAGCTCACCGGCCCGTTTGATCTAAAGCTCGGTGGGAAAAACGACTACATGATCAACAACACGTACATCAAGTTCTGGCCGGCAGAGTACCACTCGCAGTCCGCGATTGAGGCGATTCTGGCGATGCGGTCGGAAATCGGTGATCGCGAAGTGACGTCTATTCACATTGAGAGCTTCGAGGCAGCCGTCAGCATCATCGGAAGCGAGCCGGAAAAGTGGCGGCCGACGTCGCGCGAAACGGCGGACCATTCGATGGCGTACTGTGTCGCAGTCGCGTTGCTGGACGGCGATGTGACGCTGCGGTCGTTCGACGATGACCGCCTCGTTGACCCAAGAATCCTCGGCTTGATGGACAAGACCAAGATCACCGAGAAGCCGGAATTGAACGAAGGCTACCCCAAGGGCATCCCCAATCATCTAACGGTCACACTGGCCGACGGCACGAAGCTTGAAAAGCGGGTCGACTACCCCCGAGGGCACAACCTCAACCGCATGACCGACGAGGAAGTGGTGGCCAAGTTCAAGCGACTGGCCGATGGCGTGATCAGCGACGCGACGGCCGAGAAGATTCTCGCGGCAGCGTGGAAGCTCGATGAACTGACCGAATTACGCGACATTACGGCCTTTAAAGTGATCCCAGGGTAACCTCCGCGAGGACGTTTGGCACATGACTATACCAGCCAACCACAAACGATCCCGTCGCCTCCGCGAACTCATCGCCGAAGGGCCGGTGGTCATGCCCGGAGCAATCAACGCCCTCAGCGCTCGGATGATAGAGCGTGAGGGCTTCGACGCGATGTACCTTTCCGGCGCGGTGTTTGCGAACTCCGTCGGCGGCGTGCCCGATGTCGGGCTAATGACACTCTCGGAATCGCGTGCACATTGCGCAGCCATCGCAAACGTCACCACCATCCCGATTATCGCGGATGCCGACACGGGGTACGGAGGTTCCGACAACGCAGCCCGGACCGTCCGCGAGTTGGAGTCGGCCGGAATTAGCGGAATCCACTTGGAAGATCAGGAATTCCCCAAACGCTGCGGCCACTTGCCCGGCAAGATACTGGTCCCAGCCGATGAGTTCTGCGCGAAAATCGCAGCCGCCGCCGAAGCCAAGACAAGCCCCGATTTCCTCCTGATCGCACGGACCGATGCGCGAGGCGTTACCGGCTACGACGACGCGGTGGAGCGCGCACACAAGTACATTGCGGCCGGCGCGGATGCGATTTTCCCCGAAGCCCTTGAGGGCGAAGAAGAGGTCGCGCGATTCGCCCGGGACGTCGACACAGTTCTGCTGGCCAACATGACCGAGTTCGGCAAGACGCCGTATCTGACGGCGGACCGATTCGCCGAGTTGGGCTACGAACTGGTGATCTTCCCGGTGACGCTTCAACGCTACGCAATGAAGGCCATCGAGACGCTCCTGCGGGGCCTGCGGCGTGAAGGATCGCAAAAAACGTTCGTCGAGAATATGCAAACCCGCAAAGAGCTGTACGATCTTCTTGGGTACGACATGACCACACCTGGCAAGCTTGACCCCGAAAGCGGAGAAAACAAATGACCGAAGCCATCTTCAAACCCGGATTGGAAGGCGTGATCGCCGGCGAGACGACCGTCTCCGCCGTTAAACAGACCAGCCTCGCCTATCGCGGATACGACATCCAGGATCTTGCGGAAAACACGATATTCGAGGAGGTGGCCCATCTGCTGCTCTACGGCGACCTTCCCACGTCC